>DATMCA010000478.1:0-5303 GCA_035559015.1 Umezawaea sp.
GGGTGCCGCGCTCGACCGAGGGACGCCCGTTGACCGTGTACATCTCCGGCCGCGCCGGCGTGGCGCAGAAGGGCACCAAGGCCGCGGCGGAGGTGATCGGCATGCTGCGGAAGCTCAACGTGTCGGTGCGGCTGGTCGTCCGTGGCGTGGAGCCGGGCACGGAGGAGGTGCAGCGGAGGATCCTCTCCGCCGCGGCGGGCGGTGACGTCGAGGTGCGCCCGTTCACCACGGAACGCTCCGAGCTGCACGCGGACCTCGACGAGGCCGACGTCGTGGTCATGACCTCGCGCGCGGAGGGCTTCGGGCTCACCGCGCACGAAGCGGCGGCGTCGGGGGTCCCGACCGTGGTCCCGACCAGCAGCGGCTTCGGCCGCTGGCTCGGCGAGCCGGGCCGGTTCCCGGAGCACCTGACCCTGCCCAGCCTCGTCGAACAGGGCTTCGTGGAACAGGTGCCGAAGGAGCTGTGGTTCGAGGCGCTCAAGTACGTCGTCGAGAAGTACCCGGACGCGCAGGAGCGCGCACTCAGGCTCCAGCAGCAGTTCCTGGACCAGGAGATCACCTGGGAGGCGGCGGTAAGGTCGTTGATCGACGAGGCCAGGAGGCTGCGATGACCGATGGCGAGCTCGAACGCCGCTACGAGGACCTGCGGCGAGCCGCCGCGGCCGTTCTCGCGGCGACGGCGGCCGACGCCGCGCCGGTGTACCCCGCGCACCAGGACAGGGTGGACGCCCTCCGGCTGGCGCTCGACGGTTCCGGACCGCGGAACGCCACGAGCCGTGAGGTCGTCGATCCCGACCGGCACCACCTGAGCATCTGGGACTACCAGAGCGAGGTCCCCGGCGGGGCCCCGTTCCCCTTCGCCGATCACGAGCGGAGCATCCGCCGGAGCCTCGCCCGCGAGGTCGTGACCGAGCCGCGCGACGAGGACTGGCCCGACAACCGGAAACCGACCCTGACCGAACTCCAGGCCATGGTCGTCGCGACGCTGCTCCAGGAGTTGGCGGCGCGGCTGACCGCCACCGGCGACCCCGGCGGAGCGGACCTGGCCGCGGTGGTGCTGGAACTCGCCGACGACGTCCTGGCGCCGACGTTCGCCGGGGCACAGCGATGAGCGGGGAACACCGGCCGGCGGTCGTCTTCGCCGGGCGCTGCGACGTGACGCAGCGCGGCGCGCACGAGGCCGCGCTGATGGTGCGCGGCGCGGGCACTGCGCGGGAGGTCCACCTGATCGTGAACGGTGCACCCCCCGAAACGGTGAACGCCGCCCGGCGGCTGCTCTCCAGGGTGGCCGGTCGCGCCGTCGAGGTGCGCCCGCACACCGGCGACAAGCAGGCGCAGAAGGAGGGGATCCGCACGGCGGACGTCGTCCTGGTGACCTGCCGCGACGAGAAGGTGGGTCTGACCGCGTTGGACGCGATGGTCGCCGAGGTGCCGGTCCTGATGCCCGACTCCTGCGGCGTGGGCCGGTTCCTGGTCGAGAGCGGCCGGTTCGAGCCACGGCTGACGGCGCACTCGGTGCTCCGGCGCGAGGACGGGGCTGCGGCACCGGTCGAGCGGTGGACCACCGAGCTCGCGGAGGTGCTCGACGACCCGGCCACGGCCAAGCGGCGGGCCGCGGAGCTGCGGGAGGCCCTCGTGACGGAGCTGCGGACCTTGCAGGGCGCGGGCGAGTCGGCCGCCGACCTGGTGAAGGCCATCCTCGCCGTGCGCGGCGGGAGCGGCGATGACTGACGACGACCTGGCAGCGCGGTACGAGGCCCTGCGCACGGCGGCGGTCGAGCTGTTCGACTACGTGCGGAACGACCGACCTCCCGCGCCGTACACGGCGGAGTGGCACGAACTGCACCGCGTGCTCCTGGAGTCGCGGCCTCCGGCCACGTCCGATCGTCCGGCCCCATCCCCCGATCCGGCCCGGTACAGCCTCGCGTTCACCGACCACCGGGAGGACGGCTCGTCCGGCCCGTACGAACTGGCCCGGCTCGCCGCGGACCTCCGGGCGGACCTGGCCGGCGATCACCGCCCGGAGGCGGCGCCCCGAACCTCGACGATGACCGAGCTGCGCGCGATGATCATCAGCTCGCTGCTGCACGAACTGGCGGCCCGCCTCGCGCCCGGCCCGGCCGTCGGCACGGCCGAGACCGGCCGCGACCTCGCCGAGATCGCGGCGGACTTCGGCACGCGGTTGCTCAACATGACGTCCGCCGGGGACTAGCGCCGTCGTGGCGGAGCACCAGGAGGCGACGGAGAACTCCCGCCTGCGGGCCGAGGTCTCGATCGCCGCGCTGCACGCGCAGTTGGAGCCGATCCTCCTGGCGGTGGCCGCGGATCCGAGCGGCGCGGCGGTGCGGGAACTCCGGCCGCGGGCGGAGGACTGCGCCAAGGTGTTCGTCGAGGCGGCGGAGCGGTCGGCCAGGCAGCGGTACGAGGAACTCTGGGACGCCGGCATCGGGTTCCGGCGTCCGGTGGGGCGGACGCGGATCGCGGTGCACTTCGCCCCGGCGGGTACCGGTCGGTGGCGGACCTGCTGGTGCCGACGCGGGTGTGGGCGGCGTGGAAGTACCGCTCCCCCAACAGTTCCGCCGGCCTCTCCTACGACGGGCTGGTCTGGTGCGACGACCACTGGGCGTTCTTCCCGAAGCCGTACCGCGTGCTGACCTCGCGCTGAGGTGCGCGGCTAGTCCGGTGCCACGGCGCGCCGGACGGTGTCGCGCAGGAAGGCCCGGCGGCGGTCGTGGGTCTCGGCGGGTTCGTCGGCGGTGGCGGCGTAGACGTTGCTGACCGGTGACCAGGCCATCGACATGGCGATGACCATGGCCATCAGGTCGAACGGGTCGCCCGCGCGGATCAGGCCCGCCGCCTGCGCGTCGGTGATGGCCCGCAGCTTGTTCCGGTCGAGGCGGTCGGTGTCCTCGACCAGGTGGCCCGCCGGGCGGCGTTCGAGGCGCGCCCACGTCGCCAGGCGGATGAGGTCGGGGCGGCGGAGGTACTCGTCGTAGAGGCGCACGGCCCAGTCGGCCAGGTCGGCGGCGTCGATGGGGACGACGTTGACGATCCGCTCCAGGGAACCGAAGAAGATCGCGTCGAACAGCCCCTCCTTGTTGCCGAAGTAGGCGTAGAGCTGGGCTTTGTTGGTGTTCGCCGCGGCGACGACGCGTTCGACGCGGGCCCCGGCGATGCCGTGCTCGGCGAACTCGCGGGTGGCGACGTCGATGATGCGCTGCCGGGTGGCCGCGCCGCGGGCGGTCAACTGCTGGTCGGGCATGCGCGGGTCGGTCATGGTCCAACTCTACAGACAGAACAGTCGGTTTGCTTTGTCGTCGACATCGGCCTAGCGTGAAAACAAACCGAACAGTCTGTTTGAGGAGACCCCATGAGGACCACCACCGCCTGGCAGGCGCACGGCACGACCGACCTGCGCCGGGAGACGATCACCCGACGGGACCCGCGGCGCGACGACGTCGTGGTGCGCGTGGACTTCTGCGGGGTGTGCCACACCGACCTGCACGCCCTCCGCTCGCACCGCGGCGAGGACCCGCTCGTTCCCGGCCACGAGTTCACCGGTGTGGTGACCGATGTCGGTCCGGACGTGACCGGGTTCCGCGTCGGCGACGCCGTGGCCGTCGGCAACATCGTCGACTCCTGCGGCGTGTGCACGATGTGCGCGGCGGGCCAGGAGAACTTCTGCCGCGAGTTCCCGACCCTGACCTACGGCGGCACCGACCGCCACGACGGGTCCACGACGCTGGGCGGCTTCGCCCGCGAGTACGTGGTCCGCGACCGGTTCGCCTATCCCCTGCCCGCCGGGCTCGACCCGGCCGGGGCCGCGTCCCTGATGTGCGCCGGGATCACCGTGTGGGAACCGCTGCGCGCCCTCGGCGTGGGGCCGGGGACCCGCGTCGCGGTGAGCGGGCTGGGCGGCCTGGGCCACCTCGCGGTCAAGTTCGCCGCCGCCCTCGGGGCCGAGGTCGCGGTCGTCAGCCGGTCGGCGGACCGCGCGGCCGAAGCGGCCCGGCTCGGCGCCCACGACCTCGTCGACTCCACCGACCCCGCCGGCATGGCCGCCGCCCGCGACCGGTTCGACGTCCTGATCGACACCATCCCGGTCCCCCACGACGTCGGCCCGTACCTGGGGCTGGTCGCCGTGGACGGCACGCTGAGCCACCTCGGCCACCTCGGCCCGATCACCGTGGACGCGATGGACCTGCTCGTCGGCCGCAAGAAGCTCAGCTCGGCGGGCAGCGGCGGCCAGCCCGCCACGGCTGCCATGCTGGACTTCTGCACCACCCACGGCATCACCGCCGACATCGAACTCGTCCCGTCGGCCGAGGTGGTGACCGCCCTGGACCGCTTGGAGCGCAACGACGTCCGCTACCGCTTCGTCCTCGACCTGTCCGACCTGTCCTGACGGCGACCGGGTTACTTCTTCAGCCTGCGGCTCCCGGCGTGCCAGTCCTCGACCTTGCCCGTCTCCCGTGTCGTGACGCCGAACGACGGCAGCTGCGGCTGCTCGCGCAGGCTGCGCTTCAGCTCGGCGAAGCCGGGGAACCGGGCGAGGCCGATGACGTGGTCCCACAGCTCCACGGCCTGCTCCTCGTCGGGCAGCCTGCTGATCACCGGCCCGAAGAAGGCGACGCCCGCCGGCGGCTGGAAGTGCACGATCGGCGTGCCGACGTCCTTGCCCGTCAACGACAGCGCCTCGTCCGACTCGGCCTGGATCTCGGCGTCGCGAGTCGTGTCGTCGAGGGCGTCGGCGAGCGCGACCGGCAGACCGGCCTCGGCGAGCGCGTCGGCGGCGAGAGCGGGGGTGCCCTGCCATCCGGGCGTTCGCGCCTCGTCGGGGCCGACCTCCAGGATTCGCGCGCCGAAGGCGGCGTAGAGCGGGCCGACCGCCTCGCGGCCGTGCTCCTCCCGCACCGCCGACGCCACCCGCAGCAGCCGCAGACCCGCCGTGTGCTGGGCTTCGTACTCCGCCGGGAAGTGGCTGTCGTAGTCGAGGTGCGCGTTGATCAGGCGCAGCGAGATGAACCGCCAGTCGACGGTGTAGCCGCGCTGGGCCTGGACGAGCCTGATCCACTTGCTCGTCATCCAGGCGAACGGGCAGATCGGGTCGAAGTAGAAGTTGACGTCGGCGTCGCCGCGGGAGCTGTCGCTCATCGCACTGTCCTAATCAGTTCTAGGAGTGAGCCATCCGGCAAACTCCTGGTGGGCAGCCGACCTGCAGGTGAGCACTCTCCTGACCTGGACGCTTGAGTCCTGTTGAAAGACAGTGCCCCTGCCGGTAGGGCTGGAGATTCGATCGCTGA
>DATMCA010000479.1:0-2918 GCA_035559015.1 Umezawaea sp.
GGTCGGCGGCAGCGACGGCGCGGACATCTACGCCGCCGCACCGGGAGCGTCCTACGAGATCCTCGTCCACGACGGGACGTGGCTCGGGATCTACGAGCAGCTCGCCGCCGCGCTGGCCGTGGCCACGGACGCCGGGGTGACTAGCGCGCTGGTCATCAACGGGATGTCCGCGCTGTGGGCGATGCTTCAGGACGCCATTGACCGTCGTGCTCGCCGGCGTGAGGGCAACGGGCTGGTGTCGCGCGGGCTGGACCCGAACCTGGCGTACTCGTCGGAGATCGAGGTCCCGCTGCTCGGCGATCAGTGGTCGCTGGTGAACCGCCGGCATGACGCGCTGATGGATCTCGTCAAGGCGTGGCCCGGCCCGGTCGTGATGATCGCGCGGGACAAGACGACCGCCGAGGGGCGCACGTACACCAAGGCCCACGACTCGCTCGGCGAGCGCTGCACCGCCTGGATTCGACTCGCTGTCGACCAGGAACCGGAGATCGTCAAGCTCAACACCGCGCGCTACCAGTACGCGGACAAGGAGACCCGCGCCCAGCTCCGCAAGGACTTCAGCCTCTCCCGGCTGATCTGGGAGTGGTCGGGCTGCACCTCCGAGACCCGTGCCCCTGAGGTGATCGTGCTGGACGCGGACCAGGTGCTGCCCTCCGAGCAGGCCCCGCCCCGCCCGGCGCCGCCGAGCGAGCGGAAGCCCGCGGCGCGACGGCCCGCTCCCGCGGTCGTCGAGTCCGAGGCGGATGCGCCCGCAACGGACAGGGCAGCGGAAGCGCGCGCGGTTGCGGACATGGTGCAGGAGCTGGTGGCGCTCGCCGAGCGCAAGTTGGTCGGCCCGACGTGGACCAGGGCCAAGGAGTTGGGCGCAGTGAAGGAAGCCGCTGACGTATCCGGGCTGCTGACCGAGCATGAGCGGGAACGGTTGGGCGCGGTCGCGCCGTACAGCCTCGGGCAGCTCAGTACGGACGTGTGCCGCATGGTCAACGAGACCGGCGTGGCCCTGCGCACCGATTTGGTCGAGTCGTGAGCGGCCAGCACCGGGCGTGCTGCGACGACCACAAGGCCATCGGGTGCTGTGGGGCTGACTGCTCTCCGTGCTGTCTGTCGTGCCCGTCCTGCCCGACCGTGGCGACGCTGACCGCGACGGACCGGGAAGCTCTCGGCGAACTGTGCGGGCTGTACGCGGGAGCGCAGGCCGGTGTGCGGGTTCGGGTAGCGCGGTCGCCGTGGACGGTGCAGGAGGCCGGTCCCGAGTGGGCGCGACTCGCGGGCGTGCTGTCGTGAAGCGCACCCAGCTGAAGCGGAAGCCGTTCGAAGCGCACGGCAAGGGTCTTCAGCGGAACAAGCCGATGCCACGGAAGCGCAGCACGGCGCGTACGCAGCCTGCCAGGCAAGTGGGTGTCGGCGAAGGCCTCGCTCGGGACCGCGTGAAGGCCCGTTCGGGTGGCTGGTGCGAGATGCAGGTCCCTGGTGTGTGCCTCGGTCGCGCGACGAACTGGTGTCACCGCGTCGGCAAGGGGCAGGGCGGGCAGTGGCGGGCGTCCAACGGGCTCGCCGGGTGCGGGTCCGGGACGACCGGTTGCCACGGCTGGTGCCACGCCAACCCTGCTGCCGCAAGGGAACGCGGCTGGATGCTGCGGCGCACCGAGGACCCCGCCGCCGTGCCGGTGCTGCTGCCGACCGGCGTGCGGGTGCTGCTCGACGACGTCGGCGACTACCTGCCGGTGCGTGCCGCATGAGCCGCCGCCGCTCGATGCCCGCGGCTGGCGCCCCAGCGGCCGCGCGGTCGGACTGGCGGCTGTGGCGGGCGTGCTGGGAAGGCCGTGAACCGGCCGAGGCGCTGCCTACACAGGACCGCGAGGACCTGGTGTGGCAGCTACACCAGCGCGGGTGGTCCGACGAGCAGATCGCCGACCACACGCGGATGACCGAGTACACGACTGCCCGGATCCGTGCCCGGCTCGGACTGGCCGAGCACGAGCCCGCCGCTACTGCCGCTAGCTGACCGCATCGCCTCGAAGGGAGGCCCGTGAACGACAACGAGAGCACCGGTGGGCCTCGCCGCGCCGAGTCGCGTTGGCAGTGGGAGCGCGCACTCCGGTCGGACACCACGGTGCCGTGGCACCTGAAGTCCTTCCTGCTGCTCATCGGCACGTGGATGGACGGGTCCGGGGCGAACGCGAAACCGTCGGCGGCGGCGCTGTCGGAGGCCTGCGAGCGCTCTCGGCAGCGGGTCTTCGAGTTGCTGCGGGACGCCGAGGAGTCGGGGTGGATCCGGACGGAGGGCGTCAACGGGCAGCGCAAGGAGCGGGTGCCTTACATCCCCAACCCGTCAGACCGGTCTGACGGGTTGGGGGAGGACCCGTCAGACCCATCAGACGGGTCGGGCGGGGTGTCAGAGGACGGGACCCGTCAGACCCATCTGACCCCCCCGTCAGACCCATCTGACGGGACCCGTCAGACCCATCTGACACGACAGGAACAGTCCAGAACAGACCAGGAACAAACCGGGGGCACGCTGCCCCCGGACCCCCTGCGCACCGACTCGCCGCAAGCGGCTTGTCGGGCCGATCTGGAACTGGCAGCCGGGCAATCCAAGACGACCTCTACGGAAGTTGATCGGGAAAGTCCGGTACCCAGCGCGCGGGCGGGCTGCGCCACGCACCCGCTCCTCGCTGCGGGCATCGACTCCGACGGCAAGCCTCGCTGCCCGCTGTGTCGTCGAGCCAAGCCAGCCGAGGCCGCGTGATGACCGAGCCTCAACCCCGCTTAGCCACCGTTCACCCGCTGCGCCCTGGGAGGTGCTCCGACATGCCCGACCGCTACGGCGACGAGCCCAACGCCGTCGACCCGACCGCGCACCGGTGCTTCGACGGCTGGCTCAACGACCGCTTCACCGCCGACAACCCCCGCGTCTG
>DATMCA010000480.1:0-4481 GCA_035559015.1 Umezawaea sp.
CTTCGCGCCGTCGGACCTGCGGGCGGAGAAGGTCAAGGTCCTGTCGGCGACCAAGCCGTTGGAGCCGTACGGCGAGACGTCCGCGCGCGGCCAGTACACCGGCGGCTGGCAGGGCGGGCAGAAGGTGCCCGGTCTGCTGGAGGAGGGCGGTTTCTCGCCCGAGTCGAAGACCGAGACGTTCGGCGCCATCACCGTCGGCGTCAACACCCGGCGCTGGGCGGGTGTGCCGTTCTACCTGCGCACCGGCAAGCGCCTGGGCCGTCGGGTGACGGAGGTGGCCGTGGTGTTCAAGCGCGCGCCGCACCTGCCGTTCGACGACACCGCGACCGAGGAGCTCGGCCAGAACGCGCTCGTCGTGCGCGTGCAGCCGGACGAGGGCGTCACCATCCGGTTCGGCTCGAAGGTGCCGGGCAACACGATGGAGGTCCGCGACGTCACGATGGACTTCGGCTACGGCCACGCGTTCACCGAGTCGTCGCCCGAGGCGTACGAGCGGCTGCTGCTCGACGTGCTCCTCGGCGAGCCCTCGCTGTTCCCGAAGAACGACGAGGTCGAGCTCTCCTGGGAGATCCTCGACCCGATCCTGGAGCACTGGGCGAAGAAGGACGAGCCCGCTCTGGAACCGTACAAGGCGGGCACGTGGGGCCCACCGTCCGCCGACGAGATGGTCGCCCGCACGGGGCGCAACTGGAGGCGACCGTGATCATCGACCTGCCGTCGACGACCACCTCACGCATCAACAGCAAGCTCGTCCGGCTGCGCGACGAGGGTGGCGCCGTCACCCTCGGCCGCGTGCTGACGCTGGTCATCGTCACGGACGACGGCGAGAAGACCGAGGAGGCCGTGGAAGCGGCCAACCAGGCCAGCCGCGAGCACCCGTGCCGGGTGATCGTGGTGGCCCGCGGCGCCCGCAAGGCGTCGCCGCGCCTGGATGCCCAGATCCGGGTGGGCGGTGACGCGGGCGCCAGCGAGGTCATCGTGCTGCGCCTGTACGGCGAGCTGGCGGACGAGGGCGCGAGCTGCGTCGTCCCGCTGCTGCTGCCGGACACCCCGGTCGTGGCGTGGTGGCCCTTCGAGGGCCCGGCCGTGCCGTCGAAGGACCCGATCGGCGTGCTCGCCCAGCGGCGGATCACCGACGCCGCCGCCGAGAAGAACCCGATCAAGGCCCTGGAACAGCGCCGCTCCGCCTACACGCCGGGCGACACCGACCTCGCGTGGACGCGGCTCACGCTGTGGCGGGCCATGCTCGCCTCGGCGCTGGACCTGCCGCCGTTCGAGAAGGTCACCGATGCCGAGGTCAGCGGCGAGGCGGACTCCCCGTCCACCGAGCTGCTGGCGGCGTGGTTGGCGTCCGGGCTGAAGATCCCGGTCAAGCGCACCAAGGCCGTGCGCGGTGAGGGCATCTGCCTCGTGTCGCTGGACCGCAAGTCCGGTGGCGTGGAGCTGTCCCGTCCGGACGGTCGGGTCGGCACGCTGGTGCAGCCCGGTCAGCCGGAGCGCCGGGTGGCGTTGCAGCGCCGGTCCATCCGCGACTGCCTCGCGGAGGAACTGCGCCGGTTGGACCCCGACGAGGTGTACGAGCTGGCGCTGAAGTCGCTGGGCAAGGTCGTTCGCAGCCGTGCGCACGCGACGAAGCCCGCCGCCCGCAAGCCTGCTCCCAAGCCGGCAGCGGCGAAGGTCCCGGCCTCCGCGAAGGCGGCGGCCAAGGCCGAGGCCGAGGCGAAGGCGGAGCCCTCCGCCAACGGCGCGGCGGCTCCGAAGGCGGCCAAGAAGCCCGCCAAGGCGAAAGCGAGTTCGTGAACGCCCCCCAGGTGGTGGTGCACCGTGACGGCGACCTCTTGGCCGCCGCCACGGCTGCCCGCCTGCTGACCCGGCTGATCGACGCTCAGGCCGCGCGCGGGGTCGCTTCCCTCGTGTTGACCGGCGGGCGCACCGGCACCGCGGTGCTGGAGCACCTGCGTGCTCTTCCCGGCCTGGACGCCGTCGACTGGAGCCGGGTCGACCTGTACTGGGGGGACGAGCGGTTCCTGCCCTCCGGTCACCCGGACCGCAACGAGACCCAGGCACGGGCGGCGCTCCTGGACCACATTCCCGTCGATCCGGCGCGGGTGCACGCGATGGAGCCGTCGGACGGGCGGTTCGGGGACGACCCGGACGCGGCCGCCGAGGCTTACGCGGCCGTGCTGACCTCGGCGGGCGGTGGGTCGGTGCCGGAGTTCGACGTGCTGCTGCTCGGGGTCGGCGAAGAGGGCCACGTGGCCTCGATCTTCCCCGACTCCCCGGCCGTGCACGAGCAGGCCCTCCCGGTGGTGGCGGTGCGGGACTGCCCGAAGCCGCCGCCCACCAGGGTGTCGTTGACGTTGCCCGCGATCCGCCGGGCGCACGAGGTGTGGCTGATGACCACCGGCGAGGCCAAGGCCGAAGCGGTCGCCAGTGCCCTGACCGGCGCGAACGAGGTCGACCTGCCCGCGGCGGGGGCGACCGGCCAGCGCACCACGCTGTGGCTGCTCGACACCACCGCGGCCGCCAAGGCGTGAGACCCGTTCGGCGCCCCCGGCTCGGGGGCGCCGAACCCGGTCACGCCGGGTGGATCACCGAGCTCCCGGCCTCCACGACGAAGGACGCCGCCGTCGTGGTCGGGGAGTCCCGGACGTCGATGGTGTCGACGTTGCGGATGTCCGTGCGCCACCGGTCCTGATCGACCTCGCAGCGCAGGTAGCCGCGCTTGAGCCCGTCGAAGTACCGCACGTGCGGGTTGAGCGTCGGGTTGGCCGCCTTGACCAGCCCGTCCAGCGCGGCCGGGAAGTCCGAGCTGATCGACGTGCCCGCGAACTCGGCCGCCACGGGTGCCGACGCCGGGTCGTCGAAGTTCGTCCTCAGCTCGTTGACCCACGTCGAGTGGATGTCACCCGTCAGCACGACCGGGTTGACCACCGCCGACTCGTCGAGGAACCGCAGCAGGCGTTCGCGGTGCGGCTGGTAGCCGTCCCACTGGTCGAGGTTGACCATGGTCGGCGGGACGTGCGGCGGGAACGGGTTGGGCAACCGGGTGCGGGCCATCATGACCTGCTGCGCGATCACGTTCCACCGCGCGGACGAGTTCGTCAGGCCGTCGTTGAGCCACGCCTCCTGCTCGGCGCCGGTGAGCGTGCCCGCGGTGTTGGCCGCTCCCGCCTGCTCGGGACCGAAGTTGGCCGGGAACCCGCCCGGCTGTTGGGTCCGGTACTGGCGGGTGTCCAGGACGTTCAACCGGACCAGGCGACCGAAGTCGAACCGCCGGTAGATCCGGAGCCCGCTCGATCCGGGCACGAGGGTCGCCCGGATCGGCATGTGCTCGTAGTACGCCTGGTAACCGGCGGCCCGCTGCACGGCGAACTCCTCCGGGCTCTGGTGCTTGGCCCCGGTGTCGTCCGCCTCGTCGACCAGGCCCGCGTAGTTGCTCTCGACGTCGTGGTCGTCCCAGGTGGACACGAAGGGGTGGGCGGCGTGCGCGGCGCGCAGCGCGGGATCGCCCTTGTACTGCGCGTGCCGGGCGCGGTAGTCCGCGAGCGTGCGCAACTGGTCCAGCCCCGGCGTTTCCGGAGTCGTGTGCACCCGGTCGGCGAAGCGGCTGCCGGGTTCGTTCTCGTAGATGTAGTCGCCGAGGTGCAGCACCACGTCCAGGTCCTCGGCGGCCAGCCCGAGGTAGGCGGGCCAGTAGCCGTTCTGGAAGTCCTGGCAGGACACCACACCCAGCCGCAGTCGGCTGTGGGACCCGGTGGTCCTGGTCCGTCCCACCGGGCTCACGTCCGAGCCGGAGCGGAAGCGGTAGAAGTACTCCCGACCGGGCCGCAGACCTCGCACGTCCACGTGCACCGAGTGCGCGAACTCCGGCCGGGCGAGCGCGACACCGGAGCGGACCACCCGGCAGAACGACTCGTCCTCCGCGACCTGCCACCCCACCGCGACCGCCTGGTCCGGCATCCCGCCCGCGGCCGGGAGCAGCCGGGTCCACAGCACCACCCCGTCGGGCAGCGGATCACCGCTGGCGACACCGAGCGAGAACGGGTCCGCGGTCTCCGCGACGGCGGACGGCGACCCGACCAGCGCGGCGCCGACGGTCGCGGCCACCCCCACCAGCGCTTGACGCCTGTTCAACACGAATTCGGACACGAAGTCCCCCCTTGATCATTTCCCGCCCCACGTGGGCGGCCTGGCGAACACGGGGGTGGTCGAGGTGAAGTCAGCCCACCCCGCGAGAGGTACGTCCCAGGTCGCTCCCGCGTTGCAGGAAAGCGGTGATTTCCTTCGATTCTTCCAGCGGCAGGGGGTAGAGCAGCAGGCGGTCGACACCCAGGTCCCGGTACTCCTTCGCGTGGTCCGCGGAGATCTCCACCGGGTCGACGGGCATGAAGGTGATCTCCAGTTCGCCCAGCCGGGCCGGGCGCTCCACCTCTGTCGCGGCTTTCGCGAGACCGCGCAGGTGGTCCTTCAGGTCGGCC
>DATMCA010000481.1:0-2803 GCA_035559015.1 Umezawaea sp.
GGGTGCCGCGATGCTGAACATCGCCGAGCAGCGCCCGATCGTCATCGTCGTGGACGACGTCCAGAACATGGACGACCTGTCCAAGGAGACCCTGCGGCACGTGCTCGGCAGGCTCCGGTCGGCGAGCGTCGCGGTGGTGTTCACCGAGTGCGTCGGTTCCCGCGAACCGCGCTCGTTGTTCCACACCGAGTTCCTCCGCCACCCGCACTGCCACAGCATCCGACTCACCCTGCTCTCGCCCGCGGGCGTCGGCGAGATGGTCGCCTCCGAACTGGACCCGCGCATCGCGGAGGCGTTCGGGGCCCAGTACTACGAGGTGACCGGCGGCAACCCGCTGCTCGTCCGCGCCCTGCTCGAAGACCAGCAGCGCCTGCGCCACGGCGACGGCTCACCCGCGGAACCCGTTGTGGGGGAGGGTTTCGCCGAGGCGGTCATGAGCTGCCTGCACCGCGGCGACCCCGCCATCCGCGAGGCCGCGTACGCGCTCGCCGTGCTGGGCAACGACTCGGACCGCCCGAAGCTGTTCGGTCGGATGATGGAGCGCTCCGCCAAGACCGCGGCCAAGGACGTCGAGAGCCTCGTCGTCATGGGCCTGCTGCACGGCGACTCCTACCGCCACCCCGCCATCCGCGAGGCGGTCATCGACGACGCGCTGGCGAACGCCGACCTGCCCGACCTACACCTGCGCGCCGCGTGGCTGCTCGCCCAGGACGGCGCCGAACCGCGCGTGGTCGCGAACCACCTGGTCGCCGCGGGCACCACGTGCCCCGAGTGGGCGTTGCCGCTGCTGCGCGAGGCCGCCGAGTCGGCCCTGCTCGACGAGCAGGTCGAGGAAGCCGTCGAATACCTCGAACTCGCCATCCGCGACCGCGAGGAGGAGACGCCCATCGAGCTCGTCATGATGCTCGTGCGCCTCAAGCTCCGCCTCAGCCCCGCGTCCGCCCTCCAGCACGTCCCGGCGCTCGGCGAGGCGATGCGCGAGGGCAAGCTCCTCGGCCGCGGCCTCCTCTGGTTCGTCCGCTTCCTCGTGGTGCACGGCCGGGTCGACGACGTCGCCGAGGGCCTGGCCCGCCTGGTCGCCCGCATGGACGAGCTGGACGAGCACAGCAAGGCTGAAATCAAGATCACCCGCATGTGGGCGGCCGGCTCGTACCCCGAGCTGGTCAGCAACCTCCCGCCGGTCCAGCAGGACGTCGACCAGGTCTCGGTCGACATGGGCATGCGCGTCCAGGCGGCCACCGTGCTCACCAGGGTCATCGGTGGCGACTTCGACGACAGCGCCGTGATGACCGCGGAACGCGTGCTGCAGAGCGTGAACCTCATCGACGAACCGACCGAAGAGGTCAGCGCCGCGCTGCGCACCCTGCTGTACCTGGAGAAGCTCGACAGCGTGAAGTCCTGGTGCGACACGCTCATGACCGACCGCCACGAGTCCTCCAGCCCTCCCGGCTGGCTCGGCGAGCTCGCCATGATCCGCGCCGAGGTCGCACTGCGCATGGGTGACCTGGGCACCGCGCGCCAGCACGCCAGGTTCGCCCTGGAGAAGGTCGACCCGCGCACGTGGGGCGCCAGCGCAGGCATGGTGCTCGGCACCCTGCTCCAGGCCACCACCGCGATGGGCAAGTTCGACGAGGCCGCGGAGGCCTTGGCGCAACGCGTCCCGCAGCACATCTACCGCGGCCGCTACGGCCTGCACTACCTCTACGCCAAGGGCCAGCACCACCTGGCGACCCGCCAGCTCCCCGCGGCACTGGGCGACTTCCTGTCCTGCGGCGAACTCATGGTCAAGTGGAAGCTCGACTCACCGGGCCTCCTCCCGTGGCGCACCGGCGCGGCCGAGGTCTACCTCCGCCTGGGCAACCAGGCCAAGGCCCGCGAACTCGTCGACCAGCAGTTGGCCCTCCCCGTCATGGGCCCGTCCCTGTCCCGCGGCATGGCCATGCGCGTGAAGGCCGCCACCCTCGACCTCCGCCAGCGCTCGCAACTGCTCCACGGAGCCCTCGACGAGGTCCAGGCCGCCGGCGGCCAACTGGAAGTCGCCAGGGTCCTGGCCGACCTCAGCCACACCCACCACCAACTCGGCGAACCCGACCGCGCCCGGATGATGGTCCGCCGGGCGTGGCGCGTGGCGAAGGACTGCCAGGCGGAACCGCTGTGCGCACAGCTCATTCCCGACCAGAGCCGGGGGAACACCACGTCCACCACCTCGGAGTCGGCAGCCGAGTGCGGCGCCGCAACACTGTCGGACGCGGAACGCCGAGTAGCGGGCTTGGCCGCACTGGGCCACACCAACCGCGAGATCGCGAACAAGCTGTACGTCACGATCAGCACGGTGGAACAACACCTCACCAAGGCGTACCGCAAGCTCAACGTCACACAGCGGAAAGACCTCCCCGCCGACCTGTGGAGCGACGCCGCATCAATCGCCTGATCCCCGGATCCGCGCGGCCCAGCCGCGCGATCCGGGGACCAGCGCGACCCCCCCACCCCAGATCCCTTGGCCACCGGCTAGGGGGTCTTTGTCGTATTCAGGACCGGGGAGGAAAGGGCAGGAAAAGGGGCGAGAAAGGGCAGGCTGAGAGAGGGGTGGCGGGCAGGAGTTGGGGTGGGAAAGGGGGTGAAGGTCAAGAGAAAGGGTGTGACGGAAAAGGGCGCTGGACTGAAAGGACAAGGAAGATCAAGGGGAAAGAAGGTCTCAGAGAAGGGCGGTTCGAGTGAAGGGGAGCCAAGTGAATAGTTGGCGAACGATCGGCGCCCCACCGGGCAGGTGTGACGAGATCCGGGCGACCCAAAACGAACCGGC
>DATMCA010000482.1:0-9300 GCA_035559015.1 Umezawaea sp.
CGACGTGGTCAACGACGCGAGCGCGGCGCTGCTCAAGTCCGACGCCACGTTCATCGTCCGCCGAGGTCTGGCGAACTCGACGTGCTACTCGTTCGAGTCGCGCAACTACCCCGGTCGCTACCTGCGGCACGCGGACTTCCGCGTCCGCCTGGCGACCAACGAGAACACCGACCTGTTCCGGTTGGACGCGACCTTCTGCGCCCAACCGGGGACGGGCGGCGTCCGGTTCGCGTCGGCCAACGAACTGGGCACCAACATGCGGCACTACGCCGAAGCCGTGTACGTGGCGTCGAGCGGCGGCGCCCACGTGTACGACAGCCCGTCCTCCTACGACCAGGACGTGAGCTGGGCCGTCTCCAACCCCTGGGCCCCGTAGCCGGGACCCAGACCCGGTGGTGTTCGCCGTGTCCGCCGTCCACGACGAACACCACCGGCCCGGCCCACCCCGCCGTCGCCGAGAGCGGTGATCTCGGCCCACCACCCTCCCTCTACGGCAGCCCGAAGTGGCAGGGTGGTGGGCATGGTCGAAAAGCCAGTGAAGCTGGGCATCATCGGACTCGGCGCCATGGGTGGACGGGTGTTGGACGTGGCCGCGGAGCACGCGGACCTGGAGGTCGTGCGGGCGTGCGACCTGGATCAGGCGACGCTGGACCGGGTGTCGGCGGCGCACCCGGACGTCGTGGTGAGCCGGGATCCGGCGGACGTGCTGGGTGCCTCGGACGTGGAGGCGGTCTACCTCGCCACGCCGCCCGCGTTCCACGCGGAGCTGACCTTGGCGGCGCTCGGCGCGGGCAAGGCGGTGTTCTGCGAGAAGCCGCTGTCGGTGAACGCCGAGGACGGGCGGAAGATGCGGGACGCGGCCGCGGCGAGCGGGCTCGCGACGGCGGTGAACTTCGCGCTCTCGGACCGGGACGTGGTGCTGGAGGTCGAGCGGGCACTGGCCGCCGGCGAGGCGGGCGAGGTGCTCGGCGTCGACGTGCGGCTCCAGTTCCCGCAGTGGCCCCGAGAGTTCCAGGCGGACGCGGCGTGGCTGGACGGGCGGCAGCAGGGCGGGTTCGTGCGGGAGGTGTTCTCGCACTTCGCGTACCTCACCGACCGGCTACTGGGGCCGTTGCGGGCGGTCGACGTGAGCGCCGACTTCCCCGCCGAGGGCAGTGAGGTCTCCGCGCGCGGGCTGCTGCGGGCCGGTGACGTGCCGGTGCACTTCACCGGGGTCGCCGGGGTGGCCGGTCCCGAGGTGTACGAGTGGATCCTGTGGGGGACTCGCAGGTCGTACCGGCTGCGCGACTGGGCGAAGCTGGAGGTCTTCGAGGACGACACCTGGAACCCCGTCCCGAGCCGCCGCAGGGGCTCGGACGCCTCGCGCCTCGGCCTGTTCGCCGAGGCCGTGCGCGGCGGGACCACCTCGCCGAACCTGGCGGGCTTCGACATCGCGCTCCGGGTCCAGGAGGCCGTGGAGGCGTTCCACGCGTGAGCAGGGGTGCCGCTGCCGGGAGGCAGCGGCACCGCCGGTCTAGTCCAGGTGGAACTTCGGGTCGGTCGCGAGCGCGGTCAACTGCGCCTCGGTGAGCGGTGCGGCGGCCAGGCCGGGGGTGCCGTCCTTGAACGCCTTGGCCTGCGCGACGAAGACGACCGTGCCGTCGTCGTAGCGGTAGGCCGCGAGCTGGTCGAACCGCTTCTCGGTGCCGGTGCCGTCGGAGGTGAGCAAGCCGACCTTCTTGCCGTCGACGTCGACCACCCGGCACGCGCCCTTGATGCCCCACGACTGCGCGGTCACCTCGCAGGCGCCCGTCGGAAAGGTGTTGCCCGCCGTCGTGACCTGGGCGAACAGGGTGCCCACGGCGCCGCTGCCGTCGGTGCTCACGGCGGGCGCGATCACCGCGTACTCCCACACCTGGCCGCCGTCGGGCGTGTAGTCCACGAACTGCGACTGGATTGTCGCGGTGATCCCCTCGGTCCCGTTCGCGACGGCCAGACCGGGCGGCGCGGCGCCGGCGAGGACGGGCACCATGTCGACGCTCTTGGCCGCACGGGGCCCGTTGGTCGCGGTCCGGTTGGTCTGGCCGTCGGGCCACTGCGTCTTCGACGACTCCACCTCCGGCGGCGCCACCGCGCTCCGCTCCGCGCTCGCCGGGGGCTGTCCGGCCGCGGCCTCCACCTGGTCGTTCGACATCGCGCCGGGCAGCAGCGCCGCGCCCGCCGCGATCCCCACGACCGCCATCCCCGCCACGGCGCCCGCCCAGGTCGCCCGGCGGCGCCGGTGCGCCTTCCGCCCGGCCTCCACCGCGGTGCCCACGTCCATCGGCGGTGGCGGGCTGCTCGCCACCATCACGCCGTGCAGTGCGCTCTTGACCTCGTCCTCGTTCATCGTCCCCACTCCTGGTAGTCGTCGGCGAGCTGGCCGCGCAGCGTCTGCAGCCCCCGCGCGGCCTGGCTCTTCACCGTTCCCGTCGTGCACTTCAACGCCCTGGCGGTCTCCTCGACCGACAGGTCCTCCCAGTACCGCAGGACGAGCACGGCCCGCTGCCGGGGCGGGACGTGTTCCAGCGCGGCGAGCACCACGAGCCGGTCCTCCGGCGACCCGCTCGGCGGACCTACCGCCTCGGGGGAGCCGTCGGAGAACCGCTCTCGGCGGTACTGCCCGCGCCTCGTGTCCGAGACGAAGGTCCGCACCAGGATCTGCCGGGTGTAGGCGTCGACCACCTCGTGCCGGGCGATCCGCCGCCACGCCAGGTAGAGCTTGGTGAACGTGACCTGCACCAGGTCCTCCGCCCGGTGCCAGTCGCCGCACAGCAGGTAGGCCGTGCCGCGCATGGCACCGGAGCGCGCCGCGAAGTACTCGGCGAACTCGGCGTCCCGATCACTCATTCGTCTCCCCTATCGTGCGGTACCGGGCTAATCACGCTCACGGGAGCGGATCCGGTTGCACGGGTTCCGGGAATTGTTCGCCGACGCACCGCTCAGTCCACAGTGGAACGCCCGCGCCGCCTGCTCACGACCGCCGCCACCAGGCAGAGGACGACCAGCGCGGCGATCCAGGGCAGCGGACCGAGTTCGTCCACCCACGCCGCGAGGTACTCCTGCACGACGGCGGCGGCCTCGACCACCGGGTCGGAGGCGCTGCCGCCCGCGAAGAACAGCCGCAGCTCGTACGCGCCGTAGTAGCCGACGTAGAGGCCGACGAGCACGAGCAGCCCGCCGCCGATCCGGTTCACGTGCGGCAGGAGCCTCCGCGCGCCCGCCAGGACGGTCGACCCGGTCAGCGCCACGGCGACCGCCAGCACGCCGACGACGAGCGCCATCCCCACCCCGTAGGCGAGGTAGGCGACGACACCGTCCACGACGGACCCGCGGCGGAAGGTCGCGCTGGTGACCGCGAGGAACGGGCCGATGGTGCACGACAGGGACGCGACCGCGTACGCGAGCCCGTAGCCGAACATGGAGCGCAGCCGGGCGGTCGGTGCCCCGCGCCCCGGTTTCGGCAGCAGGAGAGCGGGTTCGCGGCCCAGGAGCATCAGCACGCCGAGCACGACGAGACCGAGGCCGACCAGCACGGTGACCGCGGGCAGCCAGCGCTGAACGGATGCCGCCAGCGGGGCGATGACCAGGCCGAACGTGCCGAACACCACCAGGAACCCGAGCGCCATCGCCGCGGTGGCCGCCAGGGCGCGGACCACGGCGGACGAGCGGCCGCGGGTGGTGGAGTCGCCGATCACCAGGGTCAGGTAGGCGGGCAGCATCGCGAAGCCGCACGGGTTGAGCGCGGCCACGAGCCCCGCCGCGAGCGCGAAGGCCGGCACCTGGACGTCCACGCCGTCAGGCCCCGGTGATCTTGGCGATCCGGGCGCGGATGTCCTCCTCGGTCGGACTGCCGATGATCACGTCCGCCTCGCCGTCGCCGCCGATGAACGCGAACGCGGGCTGCGCGGTCACGCCGAACCGCTGCCACACCGACGCGTCCAGGTCGGCGATGTGCGGGAAACCGCTCATCTCGTACTTGGCGACGAAGTCCCGCATCGCGGGCAGCTGGTCCTGGGCGGCGACGCCGACCCACGACACACCGGTGATCTCCTTGGCCAGCTTGGTGATCGTCGGCGCCTCGCGGTTGCACGACGGGCACCACGGCGCCCAGAACCACAGGACGGCGGGCTTCCCCGCCAGGCTCTCGCCGGAGAAGTCCTTGCCGTCGACCGTTTTCGCGGTGAACCCGAGCTTGCCGGACGTGGCCGGGGAGCCCGCGGCGGGTGGGGGAACGGGGTCGGAGGGCTTGCCGCAGGCCGCCACCAGCGCGAGCGCGGCGAGCACCAGTCCCAGTGACCGGACGGGTTTCACGTCGAAAACCTCCAGCGGGCGTGGCGGCGGATGGACGAGCGTCGGATTCGCGGAGGGTAGTCCCGTCGGTGTGTGTCCGGCGAGAAGCCGCCACGTCCTTGTCCCTCGGCGCGGGGTAGCGCTACGGTCGCTGGGAGCGCTCCCAGAACATCCACGACGAGGTGGGCCATGAGAGTGAACCGAGTACTGCCAACGGTGGCGTGCGCGCTCCTCTCGGCGGTTTTCCCGCCGTGGAGGTCGACGCGTTCGGCCCAGTGCCGTCGAATGATGTCCGGGTTGGGTGATTTGTCCTTCAGGGGCAAGGAATTCGCCGTCGCGCGACCGGACGCGCCCGAACGGCGGTCGTCGAAGGGCGTCGAACCGCGCTCCGTCGCCGCTGGGTCCACTGTGGTCGGACCGGCGCGCGCGGCCGGTCGTCGACCCGCCGGCACTGTGTCGATCACCGCCGCCGGGCCGACGACGGTCGCGGGCTGCCCGCCGACACCTGCCGGCCGGGGCGGCGGTGGTGGCGGATGCGCCGTTCCGTCTCGCTTCGCCGTGGCGAGTGTTCGCCACGGTGGGCCCGCCGATCCGCCAAGCGTGGACGGGGTGCGCTCGATCGGCGTAACGGGTCCCGATCGTCCGTCCACTGTGCTCGTGAACCCTGGTCGCGCGGGGCCTCTGAATCGGAACTGACCAGGTAGAAGTCCTGGGAGCGCTCTCGGAGTTGAGTAACCGAACAGGTGGGTCCGATGAGGTCCGAAAATGCACGCTACCAAATACCCGCAGCTCAAGGCGTCGGTCCATCTATTCGACGCTCATTGGTAACAGGCTGGACACAAGTGCTTGACACCCATTAGTGGCGCCGACCACACTTCGGCACCTGGGAGCGCTCCCAGACTCGCTCGCCTCATCCGGAGGCCGCCGAGATCCGCCGCCCTCAGCAGAGGAGTTCTTACGTGCCGTACCGCTCAAGCCGATGGGTCATGGCGCTGGCCTGTACCACCGCGCTCGTCGCAACCGCCGCCTGCGGGTCGAGCGGCGGGACAGGTGGGACCACCGCCGATGGCAAGATCGAACTGACCGTCGCCACCTTCAACGAGTTCGGCTACGAGGACCTCCTCCCGGCCTACGAGGCGGCCCACCCGAACATCAAGGTCGTCGCCCGCAAGACCGGCAAGGCGGACGACCACCACCAGAACCTGTTCACCAAGATCGCCGCGGGGTCGGGCCTGTCCGACATCGAGGCCGTGGAGGAGGGCTACCTCCCCCAGGTCCTGTCGAAGGCCGACAAGTTCAACAACCTCCTGGAGATCGGCCCGGCCGACGTCAAGCCGGACCGCTGGCTGGCGTGGAAGTCCGAGTCGGCCACCAAGAACGGCTCGTTCATCGGCTACGGCACGGACATCGGCCCGCTGGCCATGTGCTACCGCAAGGACCTCTTCGAGGCCGCCGGCCTGCCGTCGGACCCGGAGGGCGTGAAGGCCGTCTTCGCCACCTGGGACAGCTACTTCGCCGCCGGTGACCAGTTCAAGGCCAAGTCGGGCGACAAGGCGTGGTTCGACAGCGCCGCCCAGGTCTTCAACGCGATGATCAACCAGGAGAAGGTCGGCTACTACGACGCCAGCGACAAGCTCGTCGTCGACACCAACCCGGACCTCAAGGCCGACTGGCAGCAGGTGACCGCCGCGGTCGCCAAGGGCCAGTCCGCCAAGCTCGTCGCGTTCAGCAACGAGTGGAACACCGGCTTCAAGAACGCCGCCTTCGCCACGAAGACCTGCCCGTCCTGGATGCTCGGCGTCGTCGAGAAGCAGGCCGGTCCGGAGAACGCGGGCAAGTGGGCCGTCACCGAGGCCTTCCCCGACGGCGGCGGCAACTGGGGCGGGTCGTTCCTGACCGTGCCCAAGCAGAGCAAGCACCCGAAGGAAGCCGCCGAGCTGGCCGCGTGGCTGACCGCCCCCGAGCAGCAGATCAAGGCGTTCACCGCGAAGGGCACGTTCCCGAGCCAGGTCGAGGCCCTCACGTCCCCGGCCCTGCTCGACCAGACCAGCGCGTACTTCGGCGGCGTCAAGACCGGCGCGCTGTTCGCCGCGCAGGCCAAGAAGGTCCCGGCCGCCCAGCCGAAGGGCCCGGCCTCGGGCACCATCCAGGACAAGGTGTTCAACTCGGCGCTCCAGGCGGTCGAGCAGGGCACCAGCGTCGACGACGCCTGGAAGCAGGCGGTAGAGGGCGCCCAGAAGGCAGCCAAGTGACGGCTGACCTCACGGAGGTACCGAGCGGGCGGGGCGTCGAGCCCCGCCCGCCCGTCCGCCGTGACGCCCCAGCCGACCACCCCCGACCGCCGTGGCGCGACCGGCTGACCCGGCTCGACGTCAAGTTCACGCCCTACCTGTTCATCGCGCCGTTCTTCGTGCTGTTCGCGGTGATCGGCCTGTTCCCGTTGCTGTACACCGGTTACGTCTCCATGTTCGACTGGGAGCTCGGCGGTGACGAGCACCCGTTCGTCGGGCTGGAGAACTACGCGACCCTGCTGGCCGACGACCAGTTCTGGAACGCCATGTTCAACACGATCAGCATCTTCGTGTTGTCCAGCGTCCCGCAGATGATCACCGCGGTCCTGCTGGCCGCGTTGCTCAACACCGCGCTCCGCGCGCGCACGGCGTGGCGGATGGGCGTGCTGCTCCCGTACGTGGCGAGCCTGGTCGCGCTGGCGATCATCTTCAGCAACCTGTTCGGCAAGCAGTACGGCCTGATCAACACGTTCCTCGACGCGGTCGGCCTCAGCCCGGTCGACTGGCAGGGCAACTGGTTCGCCAGCCACGTCGCCATCGCCACGATGGTGAACTGGCGCTGGACCGGCTACAACGCGCTGATCGTGCTGGCGGCCATGCAGGCCATCCCGCGCGAGGTGCACGAGGCCGCGCTGGTCGACGGCGCGGGCGCGGTCCGCCGGTTCGTCAGCATCACGCTCCCGCTCCTGCGCCCGACGATCATCTTCGTGGTCATCACGTCCACGATCGGCGGCCTGCAGATCTTCACCGAGCCCAAGCTGTTCGACCCCGCGGGCGGCAGCGGCGGCGGGTTCTCCCACCAGTACCAGACCGTCGTGCTCTACCTGTACCAGGCGGGTTTCCAGGACTTCGACCTCGGCTACGCCTCGGCGATGGCCTGGATCCTGTTCCTCGTCGTCCTCGTCATCGCCGCCGCGAACTTCTTCCTCACCAGGCGGATCGCGTCAACCGGGGAGTCCGAATGACCGCGCTCACGACCGCGCCCCCGGTACGCCGTCCGGGGCGGGGCAGGAAGCTGAAGGCCTCCACCCTGTTGGAACGCCCCAACTTCGTGGTGTACGGCATCCTGATCGCCTTCATCCTCGGGTCGGCCTTCCCGTTCTACTGGTCGTTCCTGGTGGCCAGCTACGACGCCAACGTCTTCACCGGCGACGTGCCGCTGATCCCCGGCGGGAACTTCCTCGTCAACGCCAACAGGGTCGTCGACTCGATCCCGTTCTGGAAGGCGCTCGGCAACAGCGTCATCGTGTCCGGTTCGGTCACGATCTCCGTGGTGCTGTTCTCCAGCCTGGCCGGGTTCGCCTTCGCCAAGCTCCGCTTCCGCGGCAGCAAGGGCCTGATGCTGTTCGTCATCGCCACCCTGGCCGTGCCGACCCAGCTCGGCGTCATCCCGCTGTTCATGGCCATGGCGGAGTTCGGCTGGTCCGGCACCCTCGGCGCGGTCATCGCGCCGAACCTCGTCACCGCGTTCGGCGTGTTCTGGATGCGGCAGTACATCGTCGACGCCGTCCCGAACGAACTGATCGAAGCGGCTCGGATGGACGGGTGCAGCATGCTGCGCACCTTCTGGCACGTGTGCCTGCCCGCGGTGCGACCCGCCGCGGCGATGCTCGGCGTGTTCACGTTCATGCAGTCCTGGAACGACTTCCTGTGGCCGCTGATCGTGCTGAACCCCGAGGACCCGACGATCCAGGTCGCGCTGGAGAAGCTCCAGTCCGGCTACTACGTCGACTACTCGTTGGTGCTCGCCGGGACCACGATGGCCACGGTCCCGGTTTTGTTGGTCTTCCTCGTACTCGGGCGGCAGATCGTCGCCGGGATCATGCAGGGCGCTGTGAAGGGGTAGTTGTGGACCAGATTTCGTTTCCCGACGGCTTCGTGTGGGGCGCGGCGACGGCCGCTTTCCAGGTGGAGGGCTCGACGACCGCTGACGGTCGCACGGACTCCATCTGGGACACCTTCTGCAGGTTGCCCGGCGCGATCGTCGGCGGCCACACCGGTGAGCCCGCCGCCGACCACTACAACAGGGTCGAGCAGGACGTGAAGCTGATGGTGGACCTGGGCCTCCAGGCCTACCGGTTCTCCATCGCGTGGCCGAGGGTCCGCCCGGACGGCGGTGCCGCCAACCAGGCGGGGCTGGACTTCTACGGCAGGCTCGTGGACACGTTGCTGGCCAACGGGATCAAGCCGTGGGTCACGCTGTACCACTGGGACCTGCCGCAGGCGCTGGAGGACAGGGGCGGCTGGGCCGAGCGCGACACCGCGTTCCGGTTCGCCGACTACGCCACGACCGTGGTCGAGTCCCTCGGCGACCGCGTCACCTCGTGGACGACGCTCAACGAGCCGTGGTGCTCGTCGTTCCTCGGCTACGCGGCGGGCGTGCACGCGCCCGGCCGCCGCGAGCCCGAGGCCGCCGTCGCCGCGGTGCACCACCTGCTGCTCGGCCACGGCCTGGCGACGTCCGCGATCAGGGCCGTCCAGACCGACGCCGAGGTGGGCATCACGCTGAACCTGTACCCGGTGTTCCCCGCGGACCCGGAGAGCGCGGCCGACGTGGACGCCGCGCGCAGGCTGGACGGCATGCAGAACCGGATCTTCCTGGACCCGGTGCTGCGCGGCGAGTACCCGGCGGACGTCGTCGAGGACTTCCGGCCGTACAAGTTCATCGAGAACGTCCACGAGGGCGACATGGCGATCA
>DATMCA010000483.1:0-2898 GCA_035559015.1 Umezawaea sp.
GGCCGGGTCGGGTGCACCGCCACGCTGTGCGGGCTCCGCCCGGCACGCACCTCCGCCACCAGGGTGTCGGTCGCGGTGTCGATGACCGTGACCAGGTTCGACTCGTGATCGGCCGTGTAGGCCCGCCGGCCGTCCGGCGAGAACTCGACCCAGTGCGGGTGCGCGGGCACCCTGATCTCGGCGGTCACGGCGTTCGTCGCGGTGTCGACGACCGCGATGGTGCCGGAGTCGTGGTTGGGCACGTAGAGCCGCCTGCCGTCCGGGGTGACCGCGGCCAGGAACGGCCTGCTGCGCATGGGGACGGTCGCCACCACCGCGTTCGTGGTGGTGTCCAGCACGGCGATCGCGGCGACCGTCCGCGCCTCGTCCCAGACGCTGATGTAGACCCTGCGCCCACCCGGCGAGAACGTCAGGTACTGCGGCGCCCCCGAGGGCACCGGAATGGTGGCGGTCACCCGGTTGACGGCGGTGTCCACCACGGTGACCGCTTCGGCCTCGCGATTGGCGACGTAGGCGTGGTGGCCGCGAGGCGCGACGACGACGAAGCCGGGGGTCGGGCCGACGGGGATCGGGGTGCCGACCGTCGGGACCGGCACGCTCGCCACCACAGGCCCGGTCCGCTGCACCGCCGCGGTCTCGGAGGCCGACGCCGGGGCCAGGGTCGGCGGGCCGGCGGCAAGAGTCCGCACGGGGCTCGTCGCCCGGTCGGGCACCGGTGCGAGCGACAGGGCGGTCAGCACCGCCGGGCCGTCCGGGGGATGCGGCATGGCCCAGGCCAGGTACCCCAGGTAGCCCGGCGGCGTGAGCACGACGACGACCGCCGCGCCGACCAGCCCGACCTTCCCGCCCACCACGAGGCGGGCGCGGCTGCGGGAGCGCCGGTAGTGGATGCGCGGGGCGCCGGCCCGACGGCTCCTCAGCCAGATCCACAGCCGGATCCCGGCGCCGAGGGAGGCCCCGACGATCCCGCAGATGATGTCGTTCATGGTGTCGGCGTTGTCGACCTGCCAGCTCAGCCCGAAGGCCGCGTCGCCGCCGAACTCGAGCACTTCCCAGACCATCTCGGTGCTCACGCCGAGGAGCACCATCGTGCAGAGGTACTGGGCCGCGCTGTGCACCACGCGGTGGTAGAGCGCGTCGTAGAGCAGCGAGGTCGCCGCGGCCGGCAACAGCACGTGCGCGGTGCTGTCCAACGGGGACTGCGCGGCGAACAGCCCTAACGGGATCTGCCCGAAGAAGATCGTCAGGGTGAACGTCAGCAGGTAGAGATGAAACGACGGGCGCAGCAGTCTGCGCCCGTCTCGCCGGTCGTTCATCAGGCAGCAGGTCGGGAGCGCCGCGGCGCGGCCGCTGGTCCGGCTGCTGCCGGTCGTTCGGGTATCGGCACGTCTTCCGTCATGGCGACCCACCTCGTCTCGACGGTGCCGGGAGTGCTGACCCGGTGGCTCTACCTCGCAGCTACTACTGTCTGTGCACGAGCATGAGCGGAGCAGTCACCCCTCACCATCGAGCGAGCCCTACCTCCGGCGGGGAGCGGTCCCCCGCCGCGGTGGGGGGTGAGCCCTACCGCCTGCCGGGTGACGTCGCGGATCAGACCGCGGGCCGCTCGTCCTCGGGGGCGAGCACCCAGGCCGCCGCGTACACGATCGCCGCAGCGCCGCCGGTGATCACGGTGAGCGCGACGACCAGCACGCGCAGCAGCGCGGCGTCGGCGCCGAGGCTCGCCGCGAGGCCGCCACAGACGCCCCCGAGCATCCGGTCGGTGCGGCTGCGCCGCAGCGTGAAGTGCGTGGTCGGGGTCGCGGTGCCGCTCGTGGCGGTGCCCGTAGCGGCGGGGGTGGTGCCGGCGGGGATGTCGGTGTGCTGTTCCATGCCGTTGAGCTTGCCGCCGCGCGGCCTCGCCGACATCGGGACCTCCCCGGACCCGGACCCCGACCCACCCCTGACCCGGGCCAGGGTCGCGGCTCAGATCACGAACGCCGGCGCTGGTCGGGCACCGGGTCTTCCGCGGGGGCGGGGGCCGGAGGGAACACCTCGACAGGGTCGCCGTCGGGCACCTGCCGGTCACGACGGCGGACGGCGCGCCCGAGGATCACGCCGACGACCGCCGCGACAGCCACCCACACTGCCAGCGCGACGACGATCCAGGCGATCCAGCCCCACACGTCGGTACTCCTCCGTCGGCCGTTTGGCCCATGATCCGGTGTTTGGGCTCCGCGTGCATACCCCTAATACCCGGTGAGGCGCTATTTACTCCACATCGGGTATGGCCGGGCCGAGCAGGTCGTCGGCATCGACTATCCGATAAGCATATCCCTGCTCTGCGAGAAAGCGTTGCCGGTGTGCCGCGTACTCGGTGTCCACGGTGTCCCGGGAGACCACCGAGTAGAACCAGGCCTGACGCCCGTCGACCTTGGGCCGCAGCAGGCGGCCCAGGCGTTGCGCCTCCTCCTGCCGGGAGCCGAACGTCCCCGACACCTGGACGGCGACGCTCGCCTCGGGGAGGTCGATCGAGAAGTTGGCGACCTTGCTGACGACCAGGCGCGGCACCTCGCCGCGGCGGAACGCGTCGAACAGCACCTCCCGCTCGCGGTTGCGCGTCGAGCCCTGCACGACGGGGCAGCCGAGCGCCTCGCCCAGCTCGTCGAGCTGCTCGAGGTAGGCGCCGATGACCAATGCGGGTTCGCCCGGATGCCGGTCCAGCACGGCCTTGACCACGTTCAGCTTGGTGCGGGCCGTCGACGCGACGCGGTAGCGCTCCTCGGCGTCCGCGACGGCGTAGCCCATCCGCTCGGCCTCGGTCAGCGTCACCCGGACCTCGATGCACTCCGCGGGCGCGATCCAGCCCTGCTGCTCGATGTCGCGCCACGGGGCGTCGTAGCGCTTGGGCCCGATCAG
>DATMCA010000484.1:0-8834 GCA_035559015.1 Umezawaea sp.
ACCACGGCCCGAACGGGCTCGACGTCGTGGAGGGCATCTCCGTCGGCGCGGGCGACGACCACCGGTACGATGTGGACTTCCAGTGGCTCGACATCACGCACGTGGCGTCGGGCGTCTACGACCTGGTGCACACCGTGAACCCGGACCGGTCGCTGCTGGAGAAGGACTACGCCAACAACTCGTCGTCGGTGTCGCTGTCCGTCGAGTGGCCGGACGAGGCGGGGCCGCTGATGACGGCGCCGAAGGTCGAGTTCCTGCGCAGCTGCCCCGGCCAGGTGCGCTGCTCCTGACGGGGCGCGGGGAGCCCGCCGAGGTGCTCCCCGCGCGCCGGGTCAGCTGGAGTACGAGTGCGCTCCGGTGCCCGCGAGCTTCCCGCCGTCGACGATCAGGTACTCGTCGCGGATCGGGGTGCCGTCGAGGAAGTTCTCCAGGATCTCGCGGGTGCCCGCGGCGTACCGGGTCTGCGCGGACAGCGAGGAACCGGAGATGTGCGGCGTCATGCCGTGGTGGGGCATGGTCCGCCACGGGTGGTCGGCGGGCGCGGGCTGCGGGTACCAGACGTCACCCGCGTAGCCGGCCAGGTGCCCGGACTCCAGCGCCCGCACCACGGCGTCGCGGTCGACGATCTTCGCCCGCGCGGTGTTCACCAGGTAGGCGCCGCGCTTCATCGACGCGAGCAGCGCCTCGTCGAACAGACCCTCGGTCTCCGGGTGCAGCGGCGCGTTGATCGTCACCACGTCGCAGTGCGGCACCATCGAGGCCGCGTCGGGGTGGAACACCAGGTTCAGCTCCCGCTCGACGGACTCGGGCAGGCGGTGCCGGTCGGTGTAGTGCAGGTGCACGTCGAACGGCGCGAGGCGGCGCAGGATGGCCAACCCGATGCGGCCCGCGGCGACCGTGCCGACGTGCATGCCCTCCACGTCGTAGGAGCGGGCGACGGCGTCGGCGATGTTCCAGCCGCCGTCCCGCACGATCCGGTGCGCGGGCAGGTAGTCGCGCACCAGCGACAGGATCATCATCACCGCGTGCTCGGCGACGCTGATGCTGTTGCAGTAGGTCACCTCCGCGACGGTGACGCCGCGCTCGATGGCGGCGGCGAGGTCGACGTGGTCCGAGCCGATGCCCGCGGTGACGGCCAGCTTCAGGTTCCGCGCCTTCGCGATCCGCTCCGCCGTCAGGTACGCGGGCCAGAACGGTTGGGAGATCACGATGTCCGCGTCGACCAGTTCGCGCTCGAACTCCGAGTCCGGCCCGTCCTTGTCGGAGGTGACGACCAGCGTGTGGCCCCGGCCCTCCAGGAACGCCCGCAGCCCGAGCTCGCCGGACACGCTGCCGAGGAGGGCGCCGGGCGTGAAGTCGATCGCCTGCGGCGTCGGCAGCGTCTGGCCGCCGGGGTAGGCCTCGATCAGCGGCAGGTCGTCGCGGGCGTAGGTCTTCGGGTAGCCGTCGGTCGGGTCTTCGTACAGCACGCACAGCACCTTTGCCATGGGAGCACTCCTCTTCCGCGCTGATCGGGGTACGTCCTCCACGGTTCCGCGATCACCGAACGCGGTCAAAGCGTTCTTCCCTGTCGCCCGATAGCCGCCGACTATCAGGTTGAGTGGTCCTCCACCAGCCTCTCCAGCACTGCGCGGACGTCGACCTGCCGGGCCACGTCGATCAACGCGGTCGCCAGCGCCGACGCCGGGTCCCGCCGGGCCGTCACGAGGCCGATGCGCGGCGCGTGCGACGACCCGGTCAGCCGCAGCGCCCGCATCCCCGGCGGCACGCCGAACATGTGCAGCCACGCGTGCGAGATGACGCTGCACCAGGCGCGGGTGGCCACGTGCGCGTAGAGCGCGGCGACCGAGTCCGTCTCGACGGCGGGCTCCACGGTCGCGCCGACGGAGGCGAACACCTCGTCGAGGATGCGCCGGTTGCGCATCTGCCGGGACAGCAGGCAGAGCGGCACGGCGGCGGCCTGCGCCCAGGTCGCCTCCCCCTGCCGGGCGAGGTCGCCGTCCTCCGGGACCAGCAGCAGGTACCGCTCCTCGTACACCGGCAGCCTGCGCACCCGGCCGAGGGGTTCACCGTCCAAATAGGTCAGCGCGACGTCGAGCTCGAACTCCGCCAGGCCGTGCGCGATCTCCCGCGAGGACAACGACTGCAACGACACGCGGGCGTGCGGGTGGCGTCGGCAGAAGGGCGCGGTCAGCAGTGACGCGGCGGTCAGGGCGGTCGGGATGGCGGCGATCCGCAACGTCCCGGTGAGGCCCTGCTTCATCGCCGCGAGGTCGTCGACCAGCCCGTCGCGCTCGGCCAGCATCCGGTGCGCCCACACCAGCACCCGTTCGCCCTCCGGCGTCAGGCCGTCGAACCGCTGGCCCCGGTTCACCAGCGGCGCGTCCAGCTCCTTCTCCAGCGTGCGGATCGCCGCGGACAGCGACGGCTGGGACACGTGGCACGCGGCGGCGGCACGCCCGAAGTGGCGCTCGCGGGCGAGCGCCACCAGGTATTCGAGCTGGCGCAACAGCATGGCTGAAGTATCGTGGAGCCGCGCCGCCGGGCGCACCCGGTCCGCGGGGCAGGGATCATCCCACCGGCCTCGGGTCGCCGTCCATCGACGGACCTCCGCCCGAACACGCGGACACGGGCGGTCGGAGGTTCGCCGTGCCAGTCCTGCCCGAGCGACCGTCGCTCGACCACCTGCGCGAGCAGGCCAAGTCGCGCAAGCGCGACCGCGCCGTCCCGTTGGCCACCGCTCAGCACGAACTCGCCCGCGAGTACGGCTTCGACAGCTGGGCGGGGCTCGTCCACCACGTCGAGGCGGTCGGGCTGACCGGTCTCGAACGCGCGCTGGTGCTCGCCGACGCGGTAGCGCTCGCCACCGTCGACCTGGTCTCGGACGTCCCGCCGCTGCTGGTGCTGCTGCGCCGTTCCACGGGCACGCCCGCCGCCGTCCGGGAGTGCGCGGGGGTGCTCCTGGACCGGGGAGCGGACCCGGACGTGGTGGGGGACGGCTCGTCCGCGCTGGCCGCCGCCGTCGGCCGGGGTGACGCGGCACTGGTCCGGCTGCTGCTGGACCGTGGGGCCACCAGCGACGACGACGCGTTCTACCACGCGTGCGAGCACGGCGGCACGGCGTTGCTGGACCTGCTGCACCGGCCGGGGTTCGAGCGGCTGGTCAACCACAAGCTCGACTTCGAGGACCTCGACGGCCTGCGCTGGTTCCTCGACCACGGGGTCGATGTGAACGCCGAGCGCTGCCTGCACCACGCCATCGGGCGCGGGCGGGGGACCACGATCCTGACGGCGCTGCTGGACGCGGGCGCCGACGTGGACCTGCCGTGGGACCGGTGGGACGTCGGGCGGCGGCCGCTCGCCCTGGCCGCGCGCTGCGGCCACCTCGCCGCCTACGACCTGCTGCTGGCCCGCGGTGCCGTCGCGGACCTCGACCCCGTCGACCGGGCCGTGCTGGCGGTGGCGCGTGGGGAGTCGGTCGAGTTGCCGCGCGCGGTGTCGCCGGTGCTCGGCACGCCGGAGGGCGACGACTTCGGCTGGATCCTCGGCCAGTTCGCCGTCCTCGGCCGAACCGACGTGGTCGCCGCGCTGTTGGACGCCGGGATGGCCGTCGACACCCGCGGCTGGAGCGGGTTCACCCCGCTCGACCAGGCCGCGATGCACGGCCGGATGGCCGTGGTGCGGTTGCTGGTCGAGCGGGGCGCGGACCTGGCCGACCGGGCGTTCGACGAGGACGGGCCGACGCCGCTGGACTGCGCGCTGTGGGGCCTGCGGAACAACCGGGCCGACGACGGCGACTACGCGGGCACGGTCGCCCTGCTGACCGCCGCCGGCGCACCGACCCGGCGGCCCGCCGAGGACGTCGACCGGGTGGCACGCGGCGAGGACCTCGACCTGTGACGCGCGGTGGAGCCGTGGGGCTGGTCGGGGTGGTGCGTGGCGAGGGCCTCGGTCTGTGACGCGGGGTAGGCCGGGTGATGCGCGGTGAGGACCTTCGTCCGTGACGCGCGACGAGGGCGTCGGCTCGTGACGCGTGCGGGCCCGCCGCGGAGGTCCGCCGGGTGGTGCGAGCGGGACGTCGGCTCGTTGTGCGGCCGGTTCGTGCGCCCCCAGCGGTCCGCGGCGGTGCCCGTGCGTCAGTCCGCGAAGGTGGTCCCGAGGCCGGTGAGGCCGGCAGGTACCTCGGCGGTGTCGTCGGTCGCCCACCACACGTGCCCGTCCGGCCGCACGACCGCCGCTCGGGCGTCGACCAGGTCGGGGTCGACGGCGGTCTCGAAGCCCAGGCCGGCGGCCAATGCGAAGGCCTCCGGCAGCGCCGTGCGGGCCAGCAGCAGGGGGCGTCCGGAGAGCAGCGCGAGCAGCGGCATCCGCCGGCCGACCATCGGGTGCGCGCCCGCCACGGGGTAGGCGACGTCGAGTGCGGCGAGCCTGTCCGCGAGGGCGGTGGAGAACGCCGGGACGGTGGCGACCAGTTCGTTGAGCAGCGTGCGGAGGGCGCGCTGCTCGGGTGTCGTCGCGTTGATGATCGCGGTCTGCGCGAGGGTGTGCTGGGCCAGCGCGAGGCCGACGGGGTGGCGCTCGGCGTGGTAGCTGTCGAGCAGGCCGGGCGCCGCGCGGCCGTGGACCTCGGCGGCGAGCTTCCAGCCCAGGTTCATCGCGTCCTGGACGCCGACGTTCAGCCCGACGCCGCCCGCCGGGAAGTGCATGTGGGCGGCGTCGCCCGCGAGCAGCACGCGGCCCCTGCGGTACTCGGCGGCGACCCTGGTGGCGTTGCCGAACCGGGACAGCCAGGTCGGGTCGTGCATGCCGTAGTCGCTGCCCGCCACGCGGAGCGTGGTGGCGCGCAGGTCCTCCAGCGTGAACGGGTCGTCCGGGCTCTGGCGGAGGGCGTCGGTGCCCGCGATGCGGTACCGGCCGCCGCCGAGCGGCACGGTGATGAACGCGCCGTCGTCGGTCTGGGCGGTCACCACCGGCTGCTCGGTCAGCGACACCTCGCCGACGTACCCGAACGAGGTCGCGTCCGAACCGGGGAAGTCGATCCCGGCGGCCTTGCGGACGGTGCTGCCCGCGCCGTCCGCCCCGACCACGTAGGACGCGGTGACGGTGCTGGAGTCGTCCAGGGTCAGGGTGACCGACGAGGAGTCCTGCTCCAGGCCCGTCACGGCGTGGCCGCGGCGGATCCGGACGCCGAGGTCCAGCGCCCGCTGCTCGAACAGCTCCTCGGTGCGGACCTGGGGGAACGCCAGCATGAACGGGTAGGGCGTGTCGAGCACGGCGAAGTCGAGCCGGTTCTCCAGCATCCCGAAGTGCCAGTTGGGCCTGGGGACCCCGTCTGCCAGGAACCGCTTCTCGACGCCGCGCAGGGCGAGCACCTCGACCGTGCGCGGGTGCATCCCCATCGCCTTCGAGTGCGGGCTCCGCTCGACGGCGCGTTCGAGCACGAGGGTCGACACGCCCGCCAGCGCGAGTTCCGCCGCGACCCAGAGCCCGACCGGGCCCGCGCCGACCACCACGACCTGAGCCGTCTCATTTGATTGGTTGGAGTCTAGATTCATAGTAATGACCATACTCCGAAATCGGCCGGGCCCTATCATCGGGCCATGGCAACGCGTGAGTACCGGTCGTCCGTGCGGGCCAGGCACGCGGAGGACACGCGGCGCACGATCGTCGACGCGGCCGTGGCCCTGTTCGCCGAGCAGGGTTACGCGCGGACGAGCGTCGCGGCGGTCGCGGCGGCGGCCGGGGTCGCGCTGAACACCGTGTACACCAGCGTGGGCGGCAAGTCGGCGCTGATCATGGCGCTGACCGACGACGGGGCGGGCGACCCGACCGCGATCGAGACGGTGCGGCGGATCGCGGAGGCCGACGACCCGGTGGAGATCCTCCGGCTGACCGCCGAGGGCACCGCACGGGTGCGCCGCGCGCGCTGGCGGGTGCTCGGGATCCTCCTCGACAACCGCACCTCCGACCCCGACGTGGCCGCGGCGGCCGACGCCGCGACCCGCGTCGTCCGCGACCGGCTCGACCTGGTCGCCGCGCGGCTGGTGGAGGTCGGCGGGCTGCGGCCGGGGCTCGACGTCGACCGGGTCGGGCAGGTGCTCTGGTTCTACTTCGGGTTCGAGGCGTGGCGGACCGCGCGCGACCTGGGCTGGGGCTGGGACGACGCCACCGCCTGGCTCGCGGACCAGGCCGCGGGCGCGCTCCTGGACCGGTGAGTTCCCCGGCCAGGTTGGGCCATCTCCGGTAGTGGCGACCGGTGATGCCCCGGGGGTATCAGGGGCGACCGGACAGGTCTTGGACGGCTGTCCGCCCGTGGACGAGGGTCGACGTCGTAGTCGAACTCGAAGGGTGAACAGGCGATGGGCGTTTTCGTGACAGGCGGGTCCGGTTACCTCGGCAGGGCCGTGGTCGGCGCGCTGGTGCGGCACGGGTTCGAGGTGACCGCGCTGGCGCGCGACGAGCGGGCGGCCGGGGTGGTCGCGGCGGCGGGCGCCAAGCCGGTCGCGGGCGGGCTGACCGACCTGGAGGTGCTGCGCGCCGCCGCCGCGTCGGCCGACGGCGTGCTGCACCTCGCGCAGCTCTACGGGCCGGAGACCGCCTCCGTCGACCTCGCGGCGGCGGAGGCCATGCAGGACGGCGCGGGTGACCGGCCGTACGTCCACACGGGAGGGACGTGGGTCTACGGCGACACGGCCGGGGTCGTGGACGAGGACGCGCCGTTCGCGCCGCCGTCGATCACCGCGTGGCGGCTGGAGAACGAACGCCGGGTGCTCGCGCACGGTGGTCACCCGGTCGTCGTGATGCCGGGACTGGTCCACGGGCACCGGGCCGGGCTGACCGAGGCCTTCTTCGTCGAGCCCGCCCGCGCGGCCGGGGCGATCACCGTCATCGGCGACGGGTCGGCGCACTGGGCCGTGGTGCACGTCGAGGACGTGGCCGAGCTGTACGTGCTGGCGCTGCGGGCGGAGCCCGGCTCGGTGTACGCGGGCGTGAGCGCCACCGTGACCCAGCGGGACGCGGCGCTGGCGCTGAGCCGGGCGGCCGGGTGCCCCGGTGAGCTGCGCCGGGTGACGCCGGAGGAGGCCGTGGCGGAGATGGGGCCGATCGCCGAGGCGTTCGCGCTCGACCAGCGGCTCACCGGTGCGCGGGCTCGGAGGGACCTCGGCTGGGAGCCCCGCAGGCTCGACGTCCTGGCGGACCTCGCGGGCTAGCGCGGCGAGCACGACCTCCACCGGGCGGGCCGCGCGGCGGAGGTCGTGGTCCCCGAAGGCGAACGTGTGCCACGCCCACGGCGAGTTGCGGCATTCCTTCCGCGTGTCCCGATCCGGGCCGCTACGGTCCGGGGTGAATCCACGTGATCCGCTTCTCCGGGGGACCTCCATGCCCGAGTCCGCAGCCGACGTCTTCGACCGGCTCGCCGCCACCGAACCGCCGACGCGCACCAGGAAGCTGTTCGGCAAGGCGGTGGTGCTGGGCGGCAGCGTCGCGGGCCTGCTGGCCGCCAGGGTGCTCGCCGACCACGCCGAGAACGTCGTGGTGGTCGAACGCGACGAGCACACCGGGGACGCGTCACCCCGCCAGGGCGTTCCGCAGGCGGCCCAGGTGCACACGCTGCTGCCCGGTGGGCGCAGGCAGCTCGACCGGTGGTTCGAGGGGTTCGCCAAGGAGGCCGTCGCCGAGGGCGCGATGCTCGCCCGGCCCGGCCGGTTCCGGGCCTACTTCAACAACCGGGTCAAGGTGGACGACCCCACCATGGAGCTGATCACCGGGAGCAGGCCGTTTCTGGAGTCGCTCGTCCGCCGCCGGGTCGTGGCGCTGCCGAACGTCACCGTCGTGCGCGGCCGGGCGACCGCCGTCGACATCGCCGACCGGCGGGCGATCGGCGTGCGGTACGCCGACGAGGACGGCGCGGAGGTGGTCGAGGCGGCGGACTTCGTCGTCGACGCCATGGGCCGGTCGAGCAGGCTCGGCGACTGGCTGGAGTCGACCGGGTGGGAGAAGCCGTCGATGGAGCGGATGCCCATCGACATCAACTACACCACCGCCTACTTCCGGCGCGCCGAGGAGCAGCCGGAGGTCGTCGCGGGCATCTCGTTCTGGGCCGAGCCCGAGCGCCCCGCGGGGATCGCGCCCGCCGCGCTCAACGCCGTCGAGGGCGACCGGTGGATGGTCATGTTCGGCGGGTACGGCGACGACAAGCCGGGCGCGACGCCCGAGGAGTTCCGCCGGATGTGCGGACGGCTCCCGGAGATGTTCGGCACCGCCGCCGCGGGCGAGATGATCGGCGGCGTCCACCAGTACAAGCAGGCGGACAGCAGGCGGCGCGCCTATCACGCGCTGGACCGGTTCCCCGCCCGGCTGGTCAGCGTCGGCGACGCCGTGGCGTCGTTCAACCCGATCTACGGCCAGGGCATGACGTCGGCGGCGCTGCACGCGTCCTGCCTCTCGGAGTGGTTGCGCTCCGAGCCGGTCCTCGACGCGCCCGCGAAGGGGTTCTTCGCCCTGCAGAAGGTCGTCGTGGACTCGGCGTGGCAGACCTCGGCGACACCGGACCTGGCGCTGCCGCACATCGGGGGTCCGTACCCGCGCGGCTACCGGATCGCGCAGTGGGTGACCGCGCAGATCATCGAGGCGTCCGTGACGGACGTGGAGATCGCGAAGCGGTTCAACGCGGTCACCTTCATGACTGCCCACCCGACCACGCTCGTCACCCCCGGCACCGTCCTGCGGGCGATCCGCACCAACCTGGCGAACCGGCGCGCGGCGCGGCGGTCCCGGTAGACCGGTCGGACTGCGGCCCCCGGCGTCCGGATAGGGGTTGACGTGGCAGGACG
>DATMCA010000485.1:0-10278 GCA_035559015.1 Umezawaea sp.
CCATGTTCGCCCGCCGGTACATGCACGTCCACGGCGCCACTAGCGAGGACTTCGGCCGCATCGCCGTCGTCGACCGCAAGCACGCGGCGACCAACCCGAAGGCGTGGTTCCACGAGCGCCCGATCACCCTGGAGGAGCACCAGGCGTCCCGCTGGATCGCGGAACCGCTGCGGCTGCTCGACTGCTGCCAGGAGAGCGACGGCGGCGTGGCGATCGTCGTGACCAGCGCGGAACGGGCTCGCGACCTGCGCAGGCCGCCCGTGGTGATCAGGGCGGCCGCGCAGGGCAGCGGCGCCGACCAGTTCACCATGACCAGCTACTACCGCGACGACCTCACCGGCCTGCCCGAGATGGGCGTGGTCGCCAAGGCGCTGTGGCGCCAGTCCGGCCTGGGGCCGTCCGATGTGGACGTCGCCGTGCTCTACGACCACTTCACGCCGTTCGTGCTGGTGCAGCTGGAGGAACTGGGCTTCTGCGCGCGCGGCGAGGCCCGGCACTTCATCGCCGACGGGATGCTGGAACTGGACGGCGGCCTGCCGCTCAACCCGCACGGGGGGCAACTCGGGGAGGCCTACGTGCACGGCATGAACGGGATCGCCGAGGCGGTGCGCCAGGTGCGCGGCACGGCGGCGAACCAGGTCCGCGCGGTCGCGCACGTGCTGGTCACGGCCGGCACCGGCGTGCCGACCAGCGGCCTGGTGCTGGGGGTGGCGTAGCTCAGTCCGGCCGGTCCACCAGGGCGAGCAGCTTCTTCGGTGCCAGGACGCAGTAGCTGTCGGTCAGCAACTCGCCGACCTCGTCCCAGTCGACGTCGTCGGTGAGCACCACGCCGACGACGTCGGTTCCCCACCCGGCCTTGAAGAACGGGTGGCCGGTGTGGACCAGCGCGTCGAGTTCGGAACCGGGTGCCCGGAACGTCATGACGACGATCGGCCCGGTCGCCCCGGCGGCTCTGGAGTACGCGGCCGGGTGGCCCTCGTCGACCGTGAGGACGTGCGCGAAGGTCCGCTTGCGCACCATCCACCGGGTGCCCCGCCACGCCTGTTCCTCGTAGGCGTCGGGCAGCCCGAGGCACAGCGACCGCAGCCGGGCGACGACGTCCGCGGGCACATCCCCGTAGTCGACCACGCGGTCGAGACTACCGGGTCAACCCCTGCCGAACGGGCGGTCGAGGTAGTCCTTGAACTGGAGGCTGATCGTGTGCTGGTCCGACGGCCAGTTCGGCACCGCGACGGTGCGCGACCGGCCACCGCTCCCGCGAGCGGTCTGGGTGACGCGGATCGTGCCACCGGCGTCCGCTTGAGCGGGCAGGTAGGTGTCCACGCCGGTCAGGAACGGAAGCGAGCCGAACGGGGCGGGCGGGGTTCCCGGCACGGACACGCCGTCGCAGCCGTCGTCGAACACGAAGCTCGCGAGGACCTGCCGGGCGCGCGGCGCGACGGCCGGTGCGAGCAGGTCGACGCCGTCGAACTCCAGGCGGTCGTCGTCGGTCGGCTGGTCGGCCCACCACTCCCGGTTGCGCAGCACGGTGAACGCGGAACTCGCGGGGCACTTGTCGATCAGGTCGCCGATGCCACCGGGGCCGGAGACCTGGAGGCGCAGGAAGAGGTCGCTGCGCTCGAACGGTTCGAAGTAGTAGTGGTACGTCCGCTGACCCTCGCGTTCGAGGACCAGTTCGTAGTGCTCGCGGCCGTCGACCCGCAGCGGCCCGAACGCGCCGTCGGCCCCGACCTCCACGCTCTGCCGGACGGCGCGGCGCGCTCCGGTCCGGCCGTCGAGCTCCCAGACCCGCAGCCGACCCGCGGCTCCCTGGTTCTGCGGGAAGAACACCGCCCGGCCCGCGATCCGGACCAGCGCGGGCGGTTCGGGCCGGACGTCGGTGGTCACCGCGTCGCGGCCGGTCAGGAAGCGGTGGATGTAACCGAAACCCTCGGCCGACGTGGCGGTCTCCGTGTGCCCCAGGTGGGTCAGGTACACGTTGGTCGCGCCGCCGATCGAGCCGGTGGGTTGCAGGCTGCCCCAGAGCGCGAGCGTCGGCACGCCGCCCGGCGGGGTGTCGCTGGACCGGCCGTCGACGTTCACGTACCTGCGCACCAACGCCGCTCGCGCGGGCGTGGCCAGGTAGGCGTGCGCGACGGTCGTGCCGCGCGAGTGCGCGACGACGTCCACCGACCTGGCTCCGGTGCGGGCCAGCACGTCGGCGACGAACCCGTCGAGCCCGGCGACCGCCGCGTCGTTGCTCGCGATGCTCGTGTCGTACTCGTAGGCGTGCAGGAGGCGGCTCGGGTAGCCGTTGGTGGAGAACCGCTTCGCGTTGGACTGCCACTGCTGGGCGGACCCCTGCTGGCCGTGCACGAAGATCACCGGCGTGCACCCGGTCGTCGAGGCGTTGGCCGCGGGCGCGGTCACCGCCACGAACACGAGGAACGCCGCGAGCAGCGGTAGACGGGCGACGATCGGCATCACGGCCCCCACGGCGTCGGGAACGGGCCACCGCACCGTAACCAGGTCCCGCCGGCCGGCACCAGCACGCGGCTGAACGTGAGACCGCTGTCGCAGATCACCTCGGCAGCACGGCCCTGGTCGCCCGCTCGGCCAGTTCGGGGTCGACCGGCTCACCGCCCAGCAGTTCGGCGTACACCTCCGACTCGACGATCCGCACGTACAGGAACGCGATCTGGTCGAGGGCCGCCGACGGCTCCTCCGCGGCGTGGGCCTCCAGCAGGATCTCCTTCTGCGCCAGCACCACCCGGCGGTGCACGCCGCACGAGGCGTGGAACAGCACCCGTGCCGCAGTGTCCGGCTCGGCGAGCAGGAACGCGCGGAACGGTTCCGACTCCCGCAGTCGGCCGACGAACAGCCGGGTCACCTCCAGCACCCCGTCCGCCCCGGTGCTCCGGCGCTCCCGCCGCGCTTGCGCCAGCGTCCGCTCGCCCAGCAGCCACAGCACGTCGGCGAGCAGCACGTCGCGGCTGCGCACCACCCGGTAGAGCGTCGCCCGGCTGATCGAGAGGACCGCCGCCAGGCGCTCCATGTCGACGGTGCCGTGGCGCAGGAAGAACCGGCACCCGCCCCGCACGACCTGGTCCCGGCTCACCACCCGCCTGGTCCCGGTCACCCCCGCGTCACCACCCACCCGTCCAGCGTGCCCGGCGGGCCGACCGCGCGGCACCCGTCAGGCGTAGGTCAGCACCACGTCCGAGAGCACGGGTGCGTCGTCGCGGTCGGCGGCGGTCGTGGTGAGCACGAAGCGGTCGCCGCCGCGCCACACCCTCGTGCGCAGGGTTTCGCCGGGGTAGACGACCCCGGTGAACCGGGCGGCGAACGAGGTGACCCGGTCGACCCGCCCGTCGAGCAGGGCGTCCACCACGGCCTTGCACACCACGCCGTACGTGCACAGCCCGTGCAGGATCGGCGCGTCGAACCCGGCCAGCCTGGCGAACTCCGGGTCGGCGTGCAGCGGGTTGCGGTCGCCGCACAGCCGGTACAGCAGCGCCTGCTGGGGCAGCGTCGGCGTGTCCAGCACGGCGTCCGGGGCGCGGTCGGGGACCTCCACCCGCGTGGACGGTCCGCGGGAGCCGCCGAACCCGCCCTCGCCGCGGGCGAAGATGCTGGAGCGCGTGGTGAACAGCGCCGTCCCGTCGGTGTCGACGGCGGTCGACTCCTGCACGATCACGGCGGCCGTGCCCTTGTCGAACACGTCGGCGACCCTCGTGCGCAGGACCGCCTCGCCGCGCACCGGGAGCGGGCGGTGCACGGTGATCTCCTGCGTGCCGTGCAGGACCCTGGCGAGGTCGACGTCGATGCCGGGGAACGACACGGTGGGCGGTTCGGTCGCGCGCAGGGTCGCCGCGACCACCCCGAACGTCGGCAGCACGTGCAGGTCCCGCTCGTAGGTGTACCGCAGGTCGTCCGGGCCCGCGCCGAGGGCGAGGTGGTAGAGCAGCACGTCCGACGACGTCCAGGAGAACTTCGTCTCCGGCAGTTCGGCGCCGACGGCGGTGGTCGGGTCGATCGGCATCGCTCCCCCTCAGGTGTAGGTGATCTTCACCGCGTCGGTGACCGGCACCGACTGGCAGGCGAGGACGAGGCCCTCGGCGAGGTCCTGCTCGTCGAGCACGTCGTTGTTGAGCATCTTCACCTCGCCCTCCACCAGCCGGCAGACGCACGCGCTGCACGCCCCCTCGCGGCAGGAGTAGGGCGCGTCGAGGCCCTTGGCCAGCAGCAGGTCGAGCAGCTTCGTGCGGGCGGGCCAGGGGAACCGGTGGTGCTCGCCGTCGAGGTCGACGTCCACCGTCGCGTCCGGACCGTCGTCCTCGGTGGTCTCCACGTCCTCGAACGGGTTGCTGGACAGGGAGGTGAACCGCTCGACGTGGACCCGCTCCACACCCGCCTGGCGCGCGGCCGTCCTGGCGGCCTCCATGAACGGCGCCGGGCCGCACAGGAACGCCTCGGCGCACGGCCGGGCGAGCGCGGCGAGCTGGGCCGGGGTCGGCAGGCCCTGCACGGATTCGAGCCAGTGCACGACCGCCAGCCGATCGGGGTGCTCGGCGCTGAGGCGGGTGAGCTCCCGCGCGAAGATCACCGACCGCTCGTCGCGGTTGGCGTACACCAGGGTCACGCGCCCGGTGCCGCCGGACAGCACCGACCTGATGATCGACATGACCGGGGTGATGCCGCTGCCGCCCGCGAACGCGAGCAGGTCGGCGTCCAGCGACGCCGGGGTGAACACGCCCACCGGGCCAAGCACGTCCAGTTCCGTGCCCACGACGGCGTTGTCGCACATCCAGTGCGACCCGTACCCGTCCGGCGTGCGCTTGACGGTGATCCTCAGCGGTTCGTCCGGCGCGCTGCACAGCGAGTAGCAGCGCGCCGCGGTCCCGATCCGCACGGTCAGGAACTGCCCCGGCCTGGGGGTGAACCCGCCGCCCTCCAGCACGAACGACTTGGCGTCGGGCGTCTCGTCGACGACCTCCACCACCCGCAGCCGGTGGACGTCAGCCATCGGCCACCTCCAGCACGCCGTCCCGCACGGCCTGGTCGATGCTGTCGCGGAGCTTCAGGCAGGTCTCGATCAGCGCGGTCTCGCGGCCCGCGGCGGCGAACTCCGGGCAGCTCTGGGCCGCGTCGGAGGTCCACTGCACGCTGGTGTGCTGGAGGCTGTACTTCTTCACCAGCACGCGGTTCCCGCAGTCGAGGCACTTGACCGGGTTCAGCCCGCCTTCCAGGAACTCGCGGCGCTCGGTCACCCGACCTCTTCCCGCCGGGCGATGTTCGCCGCGACTTCCTTCTCCCACACCTCGACGGCCCGGCTGGTGTCGACCTCGAACTCGAAGCGCCGCACCATGTCCTCGGAGACGTCCTCCACGTCGACGTAGAACTGCTCGTACCAGCGGCGCAACTGGTAGACCGGTCCGTCCTCCTCGCACAGCAGCGGGTTGTCGATCCGCGACTTGTTCCGCCAGATCTCCACGTCCTGGAGGAAACCCGCGCCGATGCCGCGGGCGAACTTGTGCGCGATCTTGTCGGCGTGCTCGTCGGTCAGACCGGGCAGCTTCTTGACGATCGCGCCCCACTGGAGCAGGAACGAGTTCTCGGTCACCGGGTAGTGGCAGTTGATCAGGACCGTCTCGATGATCGTGCCCTGGTAGTCGTTCCACAGGTAGTCGATCATGTAGGACGGGCCGTAGTAGGACGCCTCGGAGCGGACCACCGTGTCACCGGTGTAGTTCGTCCCGCCGCCGGTGATGTCCGGCCTGCCCCTCGTCGTCAGGTACTGCGAGGCGACGTGCCCTTCGAGCACGTTCTTGAAGTACGTGGGGAAGGCGAAGTGGATGTAGAAGAAGTGCGCCATGTCCACGACGTTGTCGATGACCTCGCGGCAGTTCGCGCCCTCGATCAGCACCGAGTCCCAGGTCCAGTTGCTCCACTCGCCGCTGTAGGCGGCCTCGATGCGGGGGATCACGACGTTCTCCGGCGGCGGGTTCCCCTGCGGGTCGTGCCACACGAACAGCTGCTTGTTCTGCTCCAGCGTCGTCCACGAGCGGGTCCGCGCGCGCAGCGGAACCCGCTTGGCGTAGGGGATCCCGACGCACCGGCCGTTGCCGGCCCAGCGCCAGTCGTGGAACGGGCAGGCGATGGCGTCGCCCTTCACCGTGCCCTGGGTGAGGTCGCCGCCCATGTGCCTGCAGTACGCGTCCAGCACGTTGAGCACGCCGTCCTCGCCCTGGAACACCACGAGCTTGGTGCCGAACGCCTGCACGGCGTGCGGTTCACCGTCCCGGAACCGGTCGGCGAGCCCGAGGCAGTGCCAGCCGCGCGCGAACCTCGTCGGCGGGGTCCCGGCGTCGATCGTCCGAACCGCGTCCTCTGTCATGGAGTACCTCCACGGTGGTCGGTGGTCGCCGCTGCGGCGATGTCCAGCGCGGCCAGGTAGCCGAAGGTCATCGCCGGACCGAGGGTGGCCCCCGGCCCCGCGTAGGTGTGGCCCATCACGGACGCGCTGCTGTTGCCCGCCGCGTAGAGGCCGGGGATCGCCGTGCCGTCCTCGCGGAGCACCCGTGCGCGGGCGTCCGTGCGCAGCCCGCCCTTGGTGCCCAGGTCGCCCGGCACGATCCGCACGGCGTGGAACGGCGGTTTCCGCAGCGGCGCGAGGCACGGGTTGGGGCGGTTGCGCGGGTCGCCGTAGTACCGGTCGTAGGCGCTGTCGCCGCGGTGGAAGTCCTCGTCCCGGCCGGTCTCGGCCATCCCGTTGAACCGCCGCACGGTCTCCGCCAGCGCGTCCGCGGGCACGTCGATCAGCTTCGCCAGCTCCTCGACGGTGTCCGCGCGGTGCACCACGCCCGCCTTGTACCAGTGGCCGGGGAACGGCTGCCGCGGCGTGCGGCCCGCGAACGGGTAGCGGTCGCGGTACCGCTGGTCGGCCACGAGCCACGTGGGCATGTTCCCGTCGTACATGGCGTTCACCGCGTCGACGTACGGCGCGGCCTCGTTGACGAACCGCCGTCCGGCCCCGTTGACCAGCAGGCAGCCGGGCTGGGTGCGTTCGGACAGGCAGAAGTAGGGGCCGCGGGGGAGCGGGACCGACGGGCCCCACCAGGCGTCGTCCATCAGCCCGACCGCGCCGCCCGCCCGGACACCCGCCTCGATGCCGTCGCCGGTGTTCTCCTTGGCGCCCGAGGTCCACTCCGTGCCGATCGGCGCGCGCTGGTGCTCCTTGCGCATCCGCTCGTTGTGCTCGAACCCGCCGGCCGCCAGCAGCACGCCGTGCCGGGCGCGGATCAGCTCGTCGCCGCCGACCACGACACCGGCCACCCGGCCGTCCTCCACGTGCAGGTCGACCAGCGGGGTGTTCAGCCGCACCGGCACGCCCGCCGTGAGCAGCCCGGCCCGCAGGCCCGCGGCGAGCGCCTGGCCCAGGGCCAGCAGCGTGCCGCGGCGGAACCGGCGGAAGAACACCCTGGCGGCGGTCAGCAGGCCGCGCGGGTGGCGGGCGACGAGCGTGAGCCACCGGTAGTCGGCGGCCGTCACGACGATCCTGGCCGGTGAGGGGAGGTAGGGGGCCTGAAGGTTCGCCCGCTCCGCGCCGAGCACGTCGACGTCGAACGGGTCCGGTTCGATCGACCGGCCACGCGGCCGCCCGCCGGGTGCCTCGGGGTAGTAGTCGGAGTAACCGCGAACCCAGTGGAACTCCAACGGCGTGTGCTCGCGCACGAACGACAGCATCTCCGGCCCGTTGTCCAGGTACGCGCGCAGCAGCTCCTCCGGCACGACGTCGCCGACGATGTGCCTGAGGTAGGTGAGCGCCTGCTCCGGGGTGTCGGTCACGCCCGCTTCGCGCAGCACGGCGTTGTTGGGGATCCACAGGCCGCCGCCCGATCGAGCGGTCGATCCGCCGAAGCGCTCGGCCTTCTCGACCACCACGACGCGCAGCCCCCGGTGGGCGGCGCACAGCGCGGCCGTCATGCCGGCCGCGCCACTGCCCACGACGACCACGTCGAACTCGGTGTCCTCGACCACGGTGCCTCCACGGAGAGTCAGACTAGAACAGGTTATAGTTTCGGGGCGTCTTGGCGCTATGGTGGAAGAGTGGGAACTGGGCCGCCGATCGAGAACGTGTTCCGGGAGGGTGCGTGGACGTCAGCGCCGACGTGGTGATCGTGGGCTTCGGCGCCGCCGGCGCCTGCGCCGCGATCGAGGCGGCCCGGTCGGGCGCGTCGGTGGTCGTGCTGGACAGGTTCGCCGGGGGCGGGGCCACGGCGTTGTCCGGTGGGGTGGTCTACGCCGGTGGTGGGACGCGGCAGCAGGTCGAGGCGGGCGTGCCGGACACCCCGGAGGGCATGTTCGAGTACCTGCGGCACGAGGTGGGCGACGCCGTCTCCCCCGAGACCCTGTGGCGGTTCTGCCGGGACAGCGCGGAGATGCTGAGGTGGCTGGAGGAGCGGGGCGTGCCGTTCGACGCCAGCCTCTGCCCGTTCAAGACCTCGTACCCCACCAACGACTACTACCTCTACCACTCGGGCAGCGAACAGGCCCGGCGCGACGTCGCCCCGCCCGCGGCGCGCGGCCACCGGGCCAAGGGCCGGGGGACGTCCGGCGCGCTGTTGTTCGCCCGACTGGCCGGTTCCGCCCGCGGGCACGGGGTGCGGGTGCTGCCGCAGACCGCCGCCGTGGAGCTGATCACCGAGAACGGCCGGGTGACCGGCGTCCGCTGCCGGACGCTGACGGGCTCCCCCCGGATCGCCCACCGGGTGCTGTCCCGGTTCGCCGTGAAGCCGGGCCTGTACTACCCGCCGCTGGGCCGGTCGCTGCACCGGCGCGCCGCCGCGCTGGAACGCCGCCACGGCCGTGAGCTGGTGGTCCGGGCGCACCGGGGCGTGGTCATCGCCGCGGGTGGCTTCGTGTTCGACCGGGAGCTGATGCGCGAGCACGCCCCGGCCTACCGGGGTGGCCTGCCGCTGGGCACGCCCGGCGACGACGGCAGCGGCATCCGACTGGGGACGTCGGTGGGCGGGACGACCGCGCGGATGGACCGGGTGTCGGCGTGGCGGTTCCTCACACCGCCCAGCGCGCTGCGCAAGGGCGTCCTGGTCGGCGCGGACGGGCGGCGGGTGTGCGACGAGTCCCTGTACGGCGCGGCCATCGGCGAGGCGATCGTCACCGGTCACGAGGGCCGGGCGTGGCTGCTGGTCGACGAGTGGGTGGTCCGCGAGGCGCGCGAGCAGGTGCCGTCGCAGACGCTGCTGTTCCAGCGCTTGCAGGCCCGCTACCTGCTCTCGCGCGGGCTCGTCACCGGCCTCACACTCGACGAGGTCGCGGCGAAGACCGGGATCGACGCGGCCGGGCTGAAGGCGACCGCCAAGGCCTACGGCGACCTGCCCGACGCCCTCGGCAAGCTCCCCGAACTCGTTCGACGGCTGACACCGCCGTACGCGCTGATCGACGTCTCCGTCCGGTCCCGCGTCGGGTACCCGTGCCCGGTGCTCACCCTGGGCGGGCTGGTGGTCGACGAGGAGACCGGCCGCGTGACCGGGGTGGACGGCCTGTACGCGGCAGGCCGGTCGGCGGTCGGGGTGTGCTCCCAGTCCTACGTCAGCGGGCTCTCGCTCGCCGACTGCGTCTTCTCCGGCCGCCGGGCCGGGGTCCATGCGGCCGAGGAGGCCCCGTGCTGACGACCGACCAGAGGACCGCCGCGGCGGAGTTGCTGCGGCAGGCCGAACACGACCGCGCGCCGATCAAGCCGCTGGCCGAGCACTACCCCGACCTGGACGTGGTCGACGCCTACGAGGTCCAGCTGATCAACGTCCGCCGCCGGGTCGGCCGGGGAGGTGTGGTGGTCGGGCACAAGGTCGGCCTGTCGTCGCTCGCGATGCAGCGGATGATGGGCGTGGACGAGCCCGACTACGGCCACCTGCTCGACGACATGCGGCTGAGCGAGACCGTGCCGGTGCGCGCGGCCAACTACCTGTTCCCCCGCGTGGAAGTCGAGGTCGCGTTCGTGCTCGGCGCGGACCTGCCCGGCGAGGGCTGCACGGAGCAGGACGTGCTGGACGCGACCGAGGCCGTCGCGCCGTCCATCGAGCTGATCGACAGCCGGATCGTGGATTGGCGGATCGGTCTGGTGGACACCATCGCGGACAACGCGTCGTCGGCGGGCTTCGTGCTCGGCGAGAACCGGGTAGCACCGTCCGAAGTGGACCTCCGCACCATCGACGCCCGGCTGCGCAAGGACGGCGAGGTGCTCGTCGAGGGCCGCAGCGACGCCGTGCTGGGCAACCC
>DATMCA010000486.1:0-3507 GCA_035559015.1 Umezawaea sp.
GGCCTGCCGTGCCGGAGGGCCGTGGCCAGACCGACGGCGGCCAGGTCGACGCCCATCGCGGCGGTGCCCGTGCGCAGGTCGATGCTGCCGAACCGGCTGCGCCTGCCGTGCAGCACGCGCAGACCCGACCGGGCCTGGCGCAACGCCCTCGCGGAGTCGCCGGTCGCGGCGTGCCACTCGGCCGACGCCACCCTGCGCAGCAGCACCGTCTCCTGCACCGGGGACGGGCTGCGGCGCTTCGCCAGCAGCACCCGCGCCTCGGCGAGCCTGCCGAGGCGCACGAGCGCGCGGGCGGCCAGGAGCGAGGCCGCCTCGCCGTCGTTGGGCAGCCCGAGGTCGTGCAGGGTCGCCGCCAGCTCCTCGGCCTCCGCGGCGATGGCGGCGAGCCTGCGCCCGGCCTGGAAGTCGGCGCGCAGCCGGGTCAGCACGGCGACGGCGGCCCAGCTCCGGTCGCCCCGGCGGAGGAAGCGGCGTTCCGCCCGACGTGCCCACAACCTCGCCGTGCGCACGTCCCCCTGGGACACGGCGGCGCTCGCACGGGTGAGCGCGGCCTCCGCGCGCTCGTAGGTCGGCCCGACCCGCCCGAGCAGCCGGATCGCCTCGTCCAGCTCCGCGGCGGCCTCGTCGGCCAGCCCGGCCTGCATGAGCGCCCGCGCCCGGTCGACCGCCAGCACCGGCAGCAGGCCCTCGGCGTGCCGGGCGAACCCCGGCTTCGCCAGGTCGAACGCGTGCAGCGCGGCCGGGATGTCGCCCATCAGCATCTCGCAGTAGCCGCGGTTGAGCCGGGCCTTGGCGACCATCAGCGGGAGGTCGGCGGCGCGGGCGATCTCCTCGCACCGCTCCAGGTCGGCCTTCGCGATCCGGGGGCGGCCCGCGAGGCTGTGCACCATGGCCCGGTTGAGCAGGGCGCTCGCGAGGCCGTAGTGGTCCGTCGGATCGGCGTGCAGCGGGATGCCCTCGTTGAGGTGCCGCAACGCCTCGTCCATCCGCCCGGTGAGGATGCACAGCAGACCCCGTTGCAGGAGCAGCGTTCCGCGGTCCTCGGGGGCGACGGCGCCCTCGGCCTCGTCGAGCAGGGCGAAACCCGCGGCGGAGCGGCCGAGGTGGACCTCGGCCGCCGCCGCGCTGATCAGCACCCGCGCGGCGGCGGCCCGCCGGTCCGGATCTGCGGTGCCGGGCCAGTCGAGCAGCCCGAGCGCCGTCCGGAACAGCCGCAGGCTCTCCGCCGACCGACCGGCGCCCAGCGCCGCCCGGCCGCGGTCGTGCAGGTCCCGCGCCCGTGCCGGAACACCCGTCACAACGCGATCGCAGGCGTGGTGACCGTCCCGTTCGCCCGCACGGACAGCTGGGCCAGCGCCGGGACCACCCCGGTGAACGCGAACCGCCCGTTGCCGTCGCACGACGTGGAGCGCGTGCTCGTGGGCGTGCGGAGCTCCACCGGGTACGCGGCGGGCGGGGTGATCCACCCGTCGAGCCTCAGCGAGCCGTCGGCGTGCGGCGTCACGTTGACCATTATCGTCAGGCTGGCGCTGTCGAAGGTGATCAGCTGCGAGCGCTCGTCGCCGCGGGCGCCCGCGGCGACCCGGGGCTTCCGCACGACGTCCAGCACCTCGTCCTCGGCCGTGGCGTAGTCGAGTGCGAAGCACGCCAGGTCGGCGAGGTCGGCCGGTGCGGGATCGGTCTCGTCCCACATGTCCCGCAGCCGGCGGAGCAGTTCGTCGTCGGTGCTCACCGGTCACCCTCCTTCGTGGACAGCAGGGTCCGCAGCCTGCCGAGGCACCGGCCGCGCTGCGGCCCGATCGACCCGCGCGGCATGCCCAGCGCCGCGGACACCGCGCTGTAGTCCGGTCGGTGCAGGAACGCGACGATGCGGAGCAACTGCCTGCACCGCTGCGGCAACCGCTCCACGGCCGCCCACAGCTCCCTGTTGCGCGTCGACACGACGACGTGGTCCTCGGGGTTGGGCGCCTCGTCCGGCTCGTCGAAGAACGCGTCGTCGCCGACCGGTCGTTCGACCCGCTGCGCCCGGCTGACCCGCCACGCCTCCCGCTTGGTCGTCGTGACGAGCCAGCTGACCAGCGCGCCCGGAGCGCGGATGGCGTCCAGGGCGCGCAGCAGCTTCAGCCAGGTCGTCTGCACGACGTCCGCGCTCGTCTCGGAGTCGAGCCCCTGCGACCTGGCGACGTGCCACAGCAGCGGCGTCAGGTCGCGCACCACCGCTTCGAGGCTCGACCGGTCACCGGACCGGGTCTTCTCCAGCAGCGCGCCCAGCTGCTCGTCGTCCAGGCGTCGGTGACCCGTCGTCACGTCAGCAGCCGTTTCACCGCGTCGGCCGCGCGCTCCGCCCTGGACGCGGTCTCGGGTATCGCGATCCCGACCTCGCAGCCCGCCAGCGCCACGGCCAGCTCGGCCGCCACCTCGGGTGCGGCGTAGGAGGTGCCGGACCCGATGGCGAACCCGCCGGTGAAGGAGTCCGGGTCCGCCGTCTGCCGGGTGCCCGCCCCGTTCAGCAGCCGTGCCCCCTGCGAGCCGCGCAGGCTGGTCGGGAACGTGCTCAGGACGTTGGCACCGGTGGCTTCGAGGGTGACGTACGCCCCGGCGTTGCTGAACCACGCCTCGGTGTCGTCGGGGTTGAGCGCGCCGACGCCGAGCACCAGCGGGTTGTCCTCCGCCAGCGCCGCCGGGTAGAAGGGGCGGGTGGTGGAGTCGTTGCCGGCCGCCGCGACGAGGACCACGCCGAGGTCGGTCAACTCGGCGACGACCTCGCGCAGGTGCCGCGCGGCCTCGGAGTCGTCCTCGACGTACCCGCCGATGGACAGCGAGACGACGTCGACGTGGCCGCCCTGCTTGATCCGCGCGACGAGCATCCACAGCGCCAGCAGCAGGTCCGCCTCGTAGCAGACGTTGTCGGGGTGCAGGACCCGCATCGCCAGCACGTCGGCGTCCGGCGCGTTCTGGTGGATCCGGCCCGCGATGAACGTGAAGTGCCCGGTGGCCCTGCCGATCTGCTGGGACAGCTCGTCGGTGTACAGCGGGTCCTCCCACACGCTGGTCAGGACCTGCGTGGGCGTCAGGCCGTCGAGCCGCTCCGCCTGGTAGCGCAGGGCTTCCCCGACCGCCTCGTAGACCTGGATGAACCCGTCCTCCGGCAGCGGGTCGCCGATCTCCCGCAGCCCGAACCACGGGTGGGTGTTGAGGCCGGAGTCCGGCACGGCGACGACGACCCGGCGCTCGCCCTGCGCGCACGCCCGGCGCCGCGGTCGCGCGCCGGTGAACGCCACGGGCAGCAGCCGGTAGGACTCGTCCGCGCCGCCGCCGTCGTCGTCCGTGCCGCCGCGCACGTCGTGCGGGCTCCACGTCGGCACGCCGCTGAACGAGGTGCCGACCATCAGGTGCTCCAGCGCGATCGCGTCGACGCCGGGCCGGAGCCGGTCGATCCGCCCCTGTTCCAGGCCCAGCCGGATCTGCTGCACCCCGGTCCACGCGTCCACCTCCGCGGTGGTCTTG
>DATMCA010000487.1:0-4578 GCA_035559015.1 Umezawaea sp.
CGGGCGCCACGGCGGCGACGGCCGTGGGCTCGGTGCCGGGACGGTCGCCCCACAGCGCCACTGCCTCGCCGAGCACGGCCGCGGCGGCGGTGGGGTCGCCCGCGCCCAAGCGGTCCCGGCCGGTGGCGGTGAGCCGGTCGAACCGCAGCGCGTCGACGTCGGCCGCGTCCACGGCCAGCCGGTAGCCACCGGCGACCCGCGTGACGGCGTCGGAGGAGCCGAGAGCCCGGCGCAGCCGTGAGACGAGGGCTTGCAGGGCGTGGCCGGCGTCGGCGGGCGGGTCCTCGGCCCAGATCGCGTCGACCAGCAACCCCAGGTCGACCGCCCGCCCGCCCGCGAGCGCCAGCCGGACGACCAGGCCCCGCAACCGGTCGCCCGGAACGGCCAGGACGACGTCACCGCGGGACGCCTGGAACGCGCCGAGCAGCGTGACGCGCAGCCGCGCACCCCCGTTCATCTCCTGATCTTCGCCCGCACGGCCCCGAGCCACCAAACGTGTGAGCGCCGTATGCGCCCCGTGTGAGCGGTCCGGGTGAGTCTTCGCGCACCACGAACAACGGAGGCGATCGATGACGCACGGCCTGCCCCACGCTCCTCTGGAAGCGCTCGACCCGGTTCCACCCCTGTCCGACCTCTCGCTGTTCGGAGAGGAGACCTCCCGTGCCTGACGTGGTGATCGTGGGCGCCGGCCCGGTCGGCCTGCTCCTGGCCTGCGAACTGGGCCTCGCGGGGTGCTCCGTGGTGGTGCTGGAACGGGAGCCGGAGTCCGATCCCCCGTGGAAGGCGCTCCCGCTCGGCCTGCGAGGCCTGTCCGCCGGGTCGGTCGAGGCGTTCCACCGGCGCGGGCTGCTGGAACCGCTGCTGGCGGCGTCGGGCGTCCGGGACGCCCCCGGCGTGGCCCCCGACGCGGACGAGGCACCACCCCCGCGGGGCGTGGGCCACTTCGGCGGGATGATGCTCGACCCGGCGCGGGTGGAGGTCGCCGCGCTGCCGTACCGACTGCCCAGCCCCGCGATGGACGGCGTGATGACGAGCCTCGAAGCGGTCGAGGCGGTGCTGTCCGAGCGGGCGGAGAAGCTGGGCGTGGAGATCCGGCGCGGTGTCGCGGTCTCGGCCGTGACGCAGGACGAGGACGGCGTGGTGGCGCACGCGGGCGACGACGAGCACGCGGCGCGGTGGCTGGTCGGCTGCGACGGCGGGCGCAGCGCGGTGCGCGGGCTCGCGGGCTTCGACTTCGTCGGCACCGAGCCGATGTTCACCGGCTACGCCGTGCACGCCACCGTCGCCGACCCGGAGAAGCTGCGCCCCGGCTTCACCCTGACGCCGACGGGGATGTACCTCCAGTCGCCCCTCCAGGGGCACCTCGGCATCCAGGACTTCGACGGCGGCGCGTTCGACCGCTCGAAGGCGCCGACCGCCGATCACCTCCAGGAGGTGCTGCGGCGGGTGTCCGGCACCGACGTGACGCTGAGCGAAGTCCACCTCGCCTCGACGTTCACCGACCGGGCGATGCAGACGACGACCTACCGGCGGGGACGCGTCCTGCTCGCGGGCGACGCCGCCCACATCCACTCCCCGCTGGGCGGGCAGGGGCTCAACCTCGGCCTCGGCGACGCCCTGAACCTGGGGTGGAAGCTCGCGGCGACCGTGCACGGGCACGCCCCGGACGAGCTCCTCGACACCTACACCCGAGAGCGCCACCCGATCGGCGCACGGGTGCTCGACTGGTCACGGGCGCAGGTCGCGACCATGCGGCCGGGATCGCACGCCCAGGCGCTCCAGGGGGTGGTCCGCGACCTGCTCGGGACCCGCGACGGGACGACGTACGCGTACGAGCGGCTGTCCGGCCTGTCGATCCGCTACGACCTCGGCGGCGAACACCCGCTGATCGGCCGGAACGCGCCGGACTTCCGCCTGGAGGACGGAACCGGCCTCGGCGACCTGCTGCGGGACGGTCGAGGTGTCGCGCTCGACTTCAGCGCCGACGAACGCCTGCGCGGCGTGGCGGCGGACTGGGAGGGCCGGGTGCGGTACGCCGCCGGGCGGGCGAGGAACGACCTCGGCTGCGGCGCGGTGCTCGTCCGGCCCGACGGCGTCGTCGCGTGGGCGGGCGACGCCGACGGCGAGTCGTTCGGCCGGGCCGTCCACCGGTGGTTCGGCAGGTAGCGGACGGTCAGGCCGGTCGGGGAACGGGCACCGCCACCAGCGGTGCCCGGTGTCGAGCGGCCAACTCCGCCGCGAGTCGACGTCCGGTCCACCGCGGGTGGCGGTGGACCAGGGCGGCGGCCGCGCGGACGGCGGACGGGATCCCGCCGGTAAGCCCGGCGGCCTCCCGGACGACGTCGGTGGGCGCGTCCGGGGCGTCCGCGCGGAACAGGGCGGTGGTCTCGGTCGCGCTCAACGCGGTCAGGGTGGTGGTCCGCACCGCGTCCAGCCGGAGGTGGGCGCCGGTGGTGACCAGCACCATGCAGCCCGCGGTGCCGGGGAGCAGCGGCGTGACCTGGTCCTCGCTCGTGGCGCCGTCCAGGACCAGCAGGACGCGACGGCCCGCCAGCGCGGCCCGCCACGCCGCCGCGCGGTCTTCTTCCTCGGCGGGGACGTCGTGGACGCCGACCTTGCGCAGCAGGCGGGCGAGCAGGTCGGGGCCGTGCTCGCGGTTCAGGTCGACGTACAGCTGGCCGTCCGGGAACCGCTCGGCGATCAGGTGTGCCACGTGCACGGCCAGCGCGGTCTTGCCGATGCCCGGCTCGCCGTCGACCACCGCGACGGGCACGCACGTCCCGCTGGACCGGCTCAGGTGGACGATCGCGGCCACCTCGCGCTCGCGGCCGGTGAAGTCGGGCACGGCGCGGGGCAGTTCGCGCAGCGACGCGGTGGGGTCGGCCAGCGCCAGCCGGTGCGCCTCGGCCAGGTCGGGCCCCGGACCGACGCCCAGTTCGTCCGCGATCACGGCCCGCGCCCGCTCGTAGGTCGCCAGGGCCTCGCTGCGCCGGTCCGCCCGCACCAGCACCCGGACGAGCCGGGCCCACAGCCGTTCGCGCAACGGGTCCGCGGCGGTCAGCTCCCGGAGCAGCGCGACGGCGTCGCGGAACCGGCCCAGCGCGGTCAGGGCGTCGGCGAGCGTCTCGCGCAGCTCCCACCGCAGCTCGTCCAGTTCGGCCACCACGGGAGCCGCCACGGCGTCGGGCAGGTCGGCGAACGGCGCACCCCGCCACAGGGCGAGGGCGGCTTCCAGGTGGACGACCGCGCCCGCCGGGTCGCCGTCCGCCATGGCGCGGCGGGCGAGTCGGGTGTCGTCCTTGAAGCGGTCGACGTCGAGGTCGCCTACGGCGACGGTGATCCGGTAGGCGCCGTGCCCGCCCTCGATGCTGCCCGCCCGCTCGCCCAGGGCCTTGCGGAGCTGCCACACGTAGGTCTTGACGTTCGACTCGGCGGACGGGGGTGGTGTCCGGCCGGTCCAGACCGCGTCGACCAGCCGTTCGCAGCTCACCCACTCGCCCGCGTTCAGCAGGAGGGTGGCCAGCAGCGCGGCCGGTTTGCGGGCACCCCAGCGTCGCGCGGCGCCACCCGGCGGACGTGTTTCGAGAGGGCCCAGCACGCGGAACAGCACTTCCCACCTCCGGTGTTCGCGGACGACGGCTCCACGGTCACACCCGGAACATGAGGATCCGATGACAGGCGGCTCACGCCTCGCAGACCGCGCCCCGCACGCCCCTCGGTGGGCTCTCGACCATCAGCGCGCCGTCGGTGGCCTGTACCCGGAAGCAGTACGGGACGCCCTCCTCGACCTCCACGCGCATGGAGGGGTTCCGCCGGGCCACCCGAACCTCCGGCTCACCGCCCTCGGGCGTCACGAGCACGGCGACCGTGAGGCCGTTCGCCGCCTGCCAGGACAGGTCGACGTACGTGCCGTGGTCCGCGGGTTCGGCCAGCGCCAACGGGGTCGGCGGCGCGCTCGTGGTGGTGAGCGGGGTCGTGACGATCGCCGCGGCCTTCGGCGGGTCGGCGTGCACGAGGTGCGGCGCGACGGCCAGGGCGGCTCCGCCCACGACGATCCCGGCGACTGTCCGGGCCAGGCGTCGAGGTCGTGGAGCCGGCACGGGAACGGGGTCGGGCGCGGTGGTGGGCCGTCGTTCGACCGGGGGAGGGTCCCGGAACGCCGCCAGCCGCCGGACCACGGCGTCCGCTGTGGACGGTCGGTCCGCGGGGTCGTCGGACAGCAGCCGGGTGACGAGCTTCTCCAGCCCCGGCGGGAGATCGCCCTCACCGGGCGGTCGACCGGTCAGCGCGAGGTGCAGCACGCGGCCCAGCCCGTACAGGTCGGTGCGCTCGTCGAGCGTTCCGTTCAGCGCCGTTTCCGGGGCCGTGCAGGCGTGTTCGACGGGGAACGCGCGGCGGAGCGCCACGCCGAAGTCGGCCACCAGCGCGGCGCCCGACGGGTGGAACAGCACGTTGTGCGGGGACAGCCCGCCGTGCACGACGCCCGCGCGGTGCGCCGCCGCCACGGCCGACGCGACGGTGTGCCCCAGGTCGACGGCGTCCTCTACCGGCAGCGCGCCGCCGTCGTCGACCAGGTCG
>DATMCA010000488.1:0-6088 GCA_035559015.1 Umezawaea sp.
GTTGACCAGCCTGGAGGACGCGACCGAGGAGCAGTTCGACCACGTCTTCGGCGTCAACGTGAAGGGCACGCTGCAAACCGTGCAGAAGGCGCTGCCGTTGATGGAGCCCGCTTCGACGGTGATCCTGCTGTCGTCGTCGACCACGAGCGGCGGCAACCCCGGCATGGGCGTGTACGCCGCGTCGAAGGCCGCGATCCGCAGCCTGGGGCGCACGTTCGCGGCCGAGCTGGCGCCGCGCGGGATCCGGGTCAACGTGATCACGCCGGGGCCGACGGAGACGCCCGCCATCGCGGGACTGGCGGCCAACGCCGGCCAGAGCACGACGCAGTTCCACCAGGCGCTGGCCTCCGAGACCGCCCTGAAGCGCATGGGCAGGCCGGAGGAGGTCGCCGCGATGGCCGCGTTCCTCGCGAGCGGGGAGAGCTCGTTCTCCACCGGCGCGGAGTTCTTCGTCGACGGCGGACAGGTCCAGGTCTGACGTAGACGGGCCGGGACGACGTGCCCGCCTGCCTCCGCGCTCCGTGGCCGGTGTTCGTCGAGGGTGAGGAGGACACCCTGGCCGTCGCACGGGCCATGCCGCCCGCGGGCTGACCGCCGAGCGCCCTCCCCCGCGTCCACGAGCGCTCCGGGGAGGGTTCAGGTCGTGGGAGTGCCGAACCACCTGGGCAGGTGGTCGAGGAGGTCGTGCTGGTCGTCGCCCGCCCACGCCACGTGGCCGTCCGGGCGCAGCAGCACGGCGGGCACGTCCAGTTCCCCGCTGACGTCGACGACGTGGTCGACCCGGTCCGACCAGCCCGCCACCGAGAGGTCGCCGGTCTGGTCGAGCAGCAGGCCCCGCCCCTCGTGCAGCAGGTCGTAGAGGCGACCGCGCTCCAGGGTCACGTCCCGCAGGCGCCTGCCGAGCAGGTCGGGGCCCTCGCCGAAGTCGTAGCGGACACCGACCGCGATGATCTTCTCGACGAGGTGCCGGTTCACCTCGTCGAACCGCATCAACTCCGCCAGCAGCTTGCGCACGGCCAGCGGGCCGGGTTCGGCGGACATCAGCAGCATCTGCGCGCGGGTGTTGTCCAGCACGTCGGCGGCCACCGGACGGCGTTCGGCCTTGTAGCTGTCGAGCAGCCCTCCCGGTGCCCAGCCGTTGACCTCCGCGGCCAGCTTCCAGCCCAGGTTGACCGCGTCCTGGAGGCCGAGGTTGAGCCCTTGGCCGCCGGTCGGCGGGTGGACGTGCGCCGCGTCGCCCGCCAGCAGGACGCGACCGCTGCGGTAGCGCTCGGCCAGCCGGGTGGCGTCGCCGAAGCGGGTCAGCCAGCGCGCCGAGCGCACGCCGAAGTCGGTGCCGGCGAACGCCCTCAACTGCCGCCTGACCTCGTCGAGGGTCGGCGGGGTGGTGCGGTCCTCGGCGACGCCGTCGGCGGGCACGACGACGCGGTGGAGGCCCTCCCCGAAGGGCGCGACGCCGAACCGGAGGCAGGTCTTGCGGACCTCGGCGACCACGGAGGCCACGGTCTCCGGCGACGCGGTCAGCTCCACCTCCCCCAGCAGCGTCTCGGTCCTGCTGGGCTCACCGGGGAAGTCGATGCCCGCGAGCTTGCGCACCGCGCTCCGGCCGCCGTCGCAGCCGACGAGGTGGCGCGAGCGCAGCCGCGTCCCGTCGGCCAGCTCGACGGTCACGGCGTGGTCGTCCTGGCTCAGCCCGACCACCTCGTGGCCGCGGCGGATCTCGACGCCGATCGCGGTGGCGTGCTCGACCAGCAGCCGCTCGGTGGTGGTCTGCGGGATGCTCAGGACGAACGGGTAGGTGGTGTCCAGCCGCTCCGGTGCCGGTTTCGTGATGCCGGCGAAGTAGCCGCCGAGCGGGTGCCGCCTCCCCAGGGCGAGGAACGGCTCCAGCAGGCCGCGCTGGTCGAGCACCTCCAGGCTGCGGGCGTGCAGGCCCCGCGCGCGGACGACCTCGGTCGGCTCCGCGTCCCGCTCCAGCACCAGCACGTCCACCCCGTGCGGCTTCAGCTCGTTGGCCAGCATCACACCGGTCGGTCCGCCACCGACGACGATCACGTCGAACACGTGTCCCCCACCTCCGCGAAGTCGCCGTCCGGTCGGCTCCGGCCGCAGGGTGTGCGGCACCACCAGGGCCTTGCCGCAAGCCCCCCTTCGCGCTATAAGTTGAAGTGGGCGGGGAGACGTCGTTCTCCTCGCCTTCGTCGTCCCCTGGTTCAGCCGACGGGGAAGAACTCGTCGAGCACGTCGCCCCGCGCGTCGCGGACGGTGACCTTGACGCCCGGCGGGCTCGGGTCCAGGTTCTCGGTCGCGGCTCCGGTGAGCACGAAGGTGCCGTTGTCGATGACGGCGGTCGCGTCGGGGAAACCCTCGCGGGACAGGGTGATCGAGGCGACCCCGCCATCGGTGACCAGGCCGACGTAGCCGCGGTCCTCGCCGATGGCCATCCCACCGCCGACACCGTCGCGGTCGTAGTAGAACCCCTGCCCCCACACGGTCCTGCCGTTGAGCTGCGGGCCGTGGGCGTTCTTCGAGGTGATGTCCGCGTGGTCCACCACGGTGACCTCGGAACTGCGTGCGGTGCCGAACGCGCGGACCCGGCACACGGCCAGCAGGTCGCCGTAGCGGCCCAGCTGGACCTCGCTGGTCGGGGTGACCTCGGCGTGCGCGGCCGGTTCCCAGTTCGCCCGGTCCGGGACCGCCTGGAAGGCCGTGTCGAGGCAGGTGGCGAGTCGACGGCCCGCGTCGGACCGGCGGTCACCCGGCGGCTGCGGGCGGTCGATCGTCGACGGGCTGGGCCGCGGCAGGTCGTCAGCGGCCGGTTCCTGCCGGTCGTCGACGATGAGGAGCAGCGCCTGGTCGGCGGTGTGGATCCCCTGGGGCGTCAGGAAGAGGCCGTTGGTCACCAGCGCGGGGGTGATCGCCGACTTGCCGGTGTCGAGCAGCTTGAGCTTCCTGACCCGCGGCTGGACGACACCGGCGGTGGAGCCGTTGGCGGTGGTGAACCGGACGGCGGCGGCCGCTCCCCCGGTGTCCGGCGCGATCGGCGCGGACACGGTGACCGACGCCCGCGTGGTCTCGCAGAAGAACACCTCCGCGGTGCCGTCGGTCGTGAACGCGGACAGCGTGGTGCCGTGGACGACCGTCGTGACGATCGGCTTCCAGGTCGTCCTCGGCGGCAGGCCCCGTGCGACGGCGGCGCAGCGGTCGACCAGCTCGGCCGGCGCCCAGCCGTCACGCGCGTGGTAGGTCTCGGCCAGGTCCGACGGCGGGTACGTGGGCGAGGCCGAGCTGTCGCTCGGACCGGCGGTCACCTGGTCACCGCCCCGGCTGTTCTGGCCGACGACGACGCCGGCGAGCAGGACGACGGCCGCGGCGATCACCAACGGGGTGCGCCCCGAAGGCCGGTCGGGCCCGGCCATGGCCTCGGCCAGGTCCTGGCGGGCCCGGTCGCGGACGCCCTCGGGCAGGGAGCGGAACGGCGGGAACTCGGCCGGGAACTCGGTGGGGTCACTCATCGTGGGTCCTCGTGGTCAGGTCGCGGAGCCTCGTTCGTGCTCGGGACACGCGGGAGCGCACGCTCGCCTCGGCGATGCCGAGCAGCGCGGCGGCGTCGGCGGCGGGCATCTCGCCCAGCAGGCAGAGCTGGGCGACCTCGCGTTCGGAGCGGGGCAGCTCCGCCACGGCGGCGACCACCCGGCGCAGCCGGTCCCGGGCCGCCGACCGGTCGGCCACGTCCTCCGCGTGGTCGGCGACGACGGCGTTCGACGCGGCGGTGAGCCGGGACAGCACCCGCTGCCTGCGCCTGCCCGCCCGCCACTCGGTGCGCGCCAGGTTGGCCGCCACCGCGTAGAGCCACGGCAGGGCCGAGTCGTGCACCAGCACGCCGTCGCCGCGCTTGCGCCACGCGGCCAGGAACGTCGCGGACAGCAGGTCGTCCGCGGTCGACCAGGACGCGGTGAGCCGGTGGGCGTAGTTCCACACGCGTTCCGCGTGCCGCTCGAACAGCTCGGTGAAGGACGCGTGGTCGTCGTCGGCGGCGATGAGCAGCCACAGCGCCGCGTCGGACGGCGGTGGTTCGCCGGTGTCCAGCGCCGTCACCTCCGTGCTGGTGCCCCTGGTGGTCGTCACACCTGATTAGGGCCGGTTGGAGCCGGCTGTTGCGTGACCCGGGTCACCTCAGGGCGATGAGGCTCGCGACCGGTCGGCCGTGGTCGGGTGTCCAGGTGAAACCGGACTCGCCCGGTCGTGGCCAGCGCAGGTAGTGGCGGTTGCCGAAGGTCGTCAGCCTGCCGTCGCGGACCACGTTGAGCTTGCTGGTGTTGCCCGAGTCCAGCAGGCAGCCCGACACCACGTCGCCGCCCGCCCGCACGGCGGCGAGGGTCTGGTCGAGGGTGAGGCCGGGGAACGTCCCGCTGCCCGGTCGCCCGTCGAACAGGCGCAGGTGCCTGGCGCCGTCGGCGGTCACGTAGAACACGAGCCGGGTCGACGGGCGGTCGCGCAGCAGCGGGTAGCTGCCCAGGGAGCGGTCGTCGTTCAACGGGTGGGTGTTCGGGTCGGGGTGGGCCAGGGACGGTCCGACGGAGATCGCGTTCCACTCGCCGTCGAGCGTCAACGGGCCGATGGTGTGCACGTCCAGGCGGGTGCCCGCGGCGGACCGGGGGCAGCGCACGACGACGTCGTGGCCGAAGACGTCGACGCGGCCGCCGTCGCCGCGCGTGACGGCCTCGAAGTGGCCGTCGGGGGCGGCGTGGAAGCCCAGGTCGGTCCAGCGGCCGTCGGTGATGGCCGGGGTGAAGCGGGACTCCTCCTGGAAGACGCGGACCTTGCCGGTGCGCTCGTCGGGCCGGTGGTGGATCACGCAGTTGGCGTTGCCGTAGACGAAGCAGTCGGCGTCGAGGCCGGTCTTCGACCCGGCCCACCGCAGCCTGCGGCCGGACAGCGACAGCTCGCCCCTCGCCTCGACCTCGACGACGGACAGGACGCCGTCCCGGCTGACGAGCGCGTCGCGGGTGGCCACCGGCACGCTCAGGACGCGGCCGTCGCGGATCGCCAGGTTGAGGCTGAGGGTCCGGGGGCGGTGGCGGCAGCGGTCGGCCAGGAAGAAGAAGCCCGCCGTGCTGGTGACGACACCGCCGGTGCGGCGGGCGTGGTCCGCGGCGCTGACCGGGGGCTCGGTGACGAGGACCTCCGCCCGCGCCGGGGCGTGCCAGCTGGTGGTGTAGGAGTTGGTGAACGTGGAGCCCAGCGACAGCGACTCCGCGTGGAAGGTGATGCCGGGCGCGAGGGTGGCGTGCGAGGTGGGCACCGGTCGGTCCAGCAGCGGGCCGAGGTGCGCGGCGGCCTCCGCGAGCGAGTCGAACCTGCGCATCAGGGCGTCCCGAAGACCAGCGGGGTGGCGGCGAGCAGGGCGTCCAGCAGCGCGGACCGGCCGCAGAGGACGCGGGCGCGCAGCCGGGAGAGTTCCGCGGAACCCGCGCCGGCGGGTGTGGGCACCGCGCGGCGGAGCACGGCCGGGGTGGTGGCCGCGACCCGGTCCTGGAGCGACGGCGAGACGGGGGCGAGCGCGTCCAGTTCGGCCAGCATGACCAGTTCCTCCGCCCAGTGCGGGTCGCCGAGGACCTTGAGGAGGTCCCGGTGCAGCTCCAGCGGGTCGTCCACGACCGGCGTCGGCGGTCTTCGGCCGCGGTAGCCCTCCGCGAGCTCCTCGGGCAGGCGCAGCAGGTGGGCCTTGCCCAGCGTGCGGACGATGCGGAACGCGTTGCGCGCGAAGCAGCGTTCGACCTCGGCCCAGTGCACGATCCGCGGCGACCGGTCGCGCCACGCCCGGTACCCGTCGTGCGGGTCCAGCACCGCGCACGTGGTCGGCGGCCCGGCGTTGTCGACGTCGAGCAGGATCGTGTCCACGTCGAACAGGCCGTTCAGCGCCAGGTCGGCGGCGTGGTGCAGGACGCCGAGGCTCAGGACGGGCCTGCCGCGGCAGAACACGTGCACCCCGGCGCCCACGACCCGCGCCCCTCCCTGGCCTGCCCGGCGCTTCTCGCGCAGCGGGCCGACCGAGCCGAGGTCGCGCAGGTCGGCGCGCAGCGCG
>DATMCA010000489.1:0-12095 GCA_035559015.1 Umezawaea sp.
GCGGTCTCCATCAGCCGGTGCCAGGCCGGGTGGAACTCGACCTCGTCGATCCGGTGCCCGTACCGGTCGTGCGTCTTCAGCACCGGCGGGTTCTCGTTCGCCTGCCGCGCGAGGTCGTGGGTCTCCGGGAGGCCCGCGAGCCTGCCCAGCTCGTGCACCTCGGCCTCGGCCCAGCCTGCCCCGCCGCGGTGCAGCGCGTCGAGGAGCGCGGGGTCCGCGGCGACGTCGTGACCGGACAGCGGCGGCACCTGGTTGGTGACCTCGTGTGTGGCGTGGGTCATGTCGTCAGCCTAGACCGGTTCTACTCGTCGGTAATGTCCGGTTATTCGTTGCTCGGAGGTTTCGTTCGACCACAGTGTGGGACCGCCGCGTATCAGTCGGGTGATTTGGGGATGCCAGGAACGAATGATCGGCCTAACGTCGGATCTGTGAGCAGCCACCCTGCGCAGGCGGCTCCGCCAGGAGCCCACTCCGAGGCCGTAGCGGCACTGCGCGAGCAGTACGCCGCGATCCCCGCGGGCAGTCCCGTGCGCCTCGCCAAGCCCACCTCCAACCTCTTCCGCTTCCGCCAGGACCAGGCGGGCGGACTCGACGTGGCCCGCTTCAACCGGGTCCTGTCCGTCGACCCCGATGCCCGCACCGCACAGGTGCAGGGCATGACGACGTACGAGGACCTGGTCGACGCGACCCTCCCGCACGGACTCATGCCGCTGGTCGTCCCGCAGCTCAAGACGATCACCCTCGGCGGCGCGGTCGCCGGGCTCGGCATCGAGTCCAGTTCCTTCCGCAACGGGCTCCCGCACGAGTCCGTGAAGGAGCTCGAAGTCCTCACCGGCGACGGCGAGGTCGTCGTCGTGCACCCCCAGGACCCGCTGTTCCGCGGGTTCCCGAACTCCTACGGCACGCTCGGCTACGCGCTCCGGCTGGAGATCGAGCTGGAGCCGGTCCAGCCGTACGTCCGGCTGCGGCACGTCCCGTTCGGCGACGCGCGCGAGTGCGCCGAGGTGATCGCGGGCGTGTGCGCGGACGGCGAGTACCAGGGCGAGAAGGTCGACTTCATCGACGGCACGGTGTTCACCGGCACCGAGATGTACCTGACGCTGGCGAACTTCACCGACGCCGCCCCGGCCACGTCGGACTACACCGGGAACAAGGTCTACTACCGGTCGATCCAGTCCCACCGCACCGACTTCCTGACCATCCGCGACTACATCTGGCGCTGGGACACGGACTGGTTCTGGTGCTCCCGCGCGTTCGGCGCGCAGCACCCGGTGGTCCGCAGGCTGTGGCCCAAGAGGTACCTGCGGTCCGACGTCTACCGCAAGCTCGTCGCGCTCGACCGGCGCCACGGCTTCAGCGACCGGCTCAACAAGGCGGTCCAGGAACCGGTCATCCAGGACGTGGAGATCCCGGTCGACCGGCTGCCGGAGTTCCTCGACTTCTTCGAACGCGAGATCGGCATCAGCCCCGTGTGGCTGTGCCCGGTCCGCCTGCGGGACCGCGAGGGGTGGCCCCTGTACCCCATGGACGCGGACACGCTGTACGTGAACGTGGGCTTCTGGTCGACCGTCTCGCTCCGCCCGGGGGAAGAAATGGGCAGCCGCAACAGGTTGATCGAGGCGAAGGTGTCCGAGATCGGCGGGCACAAGTCGCTGTACTCCGACTCGTACTACGAGGAGGAGGAGTTCTGGCGGCACTACAACGGCGAGGCCTACCTGGCCTTGAAGGGGCGGTACGACAAGGGGAGTCGGCTCCCCGGCCTGTACGCCAAGTGTGTTCTCCGAAGGTAGAAAGGAGCCGGGGCCCATGCGGTTGGCGGAGGTGTTCCAGCAAGTGGTCGGCAGTGACCAGGCCGTCGAGTTCAGCGCGTACGACGGCAGTCACGCCGGTCCTGAGGGGGCGGGCATGCGCATCGAGGTGCGCACGCCCATGGCTTTGTCCTACCTGGCTTCCGCGCCAGGGGAACTGGGGTTGGCCCGCGCGTACGTGACGGGCAACCTGGAGATCATCGGCGACGTCCACGGTGCGCTGGCGCACCTGTCGGAACTGAGCCTGCGCGAGGTGCCGTGGTCGCAGCGGCTCAACCTGCTCGCACTGCTGGGCAAGGTGCGGGTGAACAACAAGGTCGAGGTGCCCGCCCAGGAGCGGCGGCTGCACGGGATGCGCCACTCGAAGGCCCGCGACCGCGAGGCGATCGCGCACCACTACGACGTGTCGAACAAGTTCTACGAGTGGGTGCTCGGCCCGTCCATGGCCTACACCTGCGCGGTCTACCCGACGGCCGAGGCCACGCTGGAGGACGCCCAGTTCGCCAAGCACGACCTGGTGGCGAAGAAGCTCGGGCTCAAGGAGGGCATGCGGCTGCTGGACGTCGGCTGCGGCTGGGGCGGCATGGTCATGCACGCCGCCAAGCACTACGGCGTGCGCGCGGTCGGCGTGACGCTGTCCCGCAACCAGGCCGAGTGGGCGCAGAAGGCGATCGTCGAGGCCGGGTTGTCCGAGCTGGCCGAGGTCCGCTTCCTCGACTACCGCGACGTGCGCGAGGAGGGCTTCGACGCGATCAGCTCGATCGGCCTCACCGAGCACATCGGCAAGGCCAAGCTGCCCGCCTACTTCAAGTCCCTGTACGGGAAGCTCAAGCCCGGCGGCCGGATGCTGAACCACTGCATCACCCGCCCGAACAACCTCCAACGGGCCCGCACCGGCGGTTTCATCGACCGGTACGTGTTCCCGGACGGCGAGCTGGTCGGGCCCGGCCACATCGTGTCGCTGATGACGGACACCGGCTTCGAGGTGCGGCACGAGGAGAACATCCGCGAGCACTACGCGCTGACCCTGGCCGCGTGGGGCCGCAACCTCGACGACCACTGGGACGAGGCGGTCGAGGAGGTCGGCGAGGCCAGGGCCCGCGTGTGGCGCCTGTACCTCGCCGCGAGCCGCCTCGGCTTCGACCGCAACAACATCCAGCTCCACCAGGTGCTCGGCGTGAAGCTCGACCGCACCGACTCGAAGATGCCCCTCCGGCCCGACTGGGCCTGAACCTCGTCGCGCGGGAGGTGCTCCCACCTCCCGCGCGATGAGTTCGCCGGGTTCCGCCGGTCTCACCTCGGACAGCCGGAGCACCTGGAGGAGCCGTGGGCACTGTGATCGTCGACCTCAGCATGTCGCTCGACGGGTTCATCGCCGGTCCGGACGACGGGGCCGAGTTCCCGTTGGGGCGCGGCGGCGAAGGCCTGTTCACCTGGATGAGCGCCGGGCCGGAGGAGAACCGGGTCGAGCGCAGGCTGTCCCCGCCCACCGCCAGCAAGGCCGTGGTGGACGAGTGGACGACCTCCGGTGGCGCGATCATCAGCGGGCGCCGGACGTTCGACATCGCGGGCGGCTGGGCGGACGGGCACCCGCTCGACGTACCGATCTTCGTGCTCACCCACAACCCGCCCACCGAGGGGAAGTGGAGCCCGCGGGTCACGTTCGTGACCGAGGGTCTCGACCGGGCGCTGGAACTGGCGCAGGAGGCGGCGGGCGACAAGGTCGTGTCCGTGTGCGGGGCCGATCCGGCCCGGCAACTGCTGCGGGCCGGGAAGCTGGACGAGATCCAGGTGAGCGTCGTCCCGCTGCTGCTCGGCGGCGGTGTGCGGCTGCTGGACCACTTCGGGCCCGGTCCGATCGCACTGGAGCAGACGAGGGTCGTGGAGTCCGAGGGCGTCACGCACCTGCGCTACCGCGTGGTCCGCTGAGAGCGGAAACCCCTGCCACCACCGGAGGGCGCGCGGCAGGGTGAACGGCATGGACCTGGGATTCGCGGGCGAGGTGGCCGACTTCTACGCGTCGTACCGGCGCGGGTACCCGGCCGAGGTGTTCGACGACCTGGTGTCCTCGTTCGGGCTCACCGGCGAGGACACCGTGCTGGACCTGGGCTGCGGCACGGGCCAGTTGACCGTGCCGATGGCGGACCGCGTGGGGCACGTCCTCGGCGTCGACCCGTCCTTGGACATGCTCGCGAGGGGGCGGCCGACGCCGAACGTCACCTGGCTCGTCGGGTCGGACACGGACCTGCCGGACGTGACCGGCCTCGGGGCGGTGACGATCGGCCAAGCCCTGCACTGGATGGACCACGAACGCCTGTTCCGCACCCTGCGGCCGCTGTTCCGGCCGGGCGGCGGGATCGCGGTCGTGACCAACGGGACCCCGTTGTGGCTCCAGGACGTGCCGTGGTCACGGGCGCTGCGGGCGGTGCTGGAGGACTGGATGGGGACGAAGGTCTCGGCCACCTGCGGGACCGCGGAGGACGACCAGGAGCGGTACCGCGAAGCGCTGACCGCCGCGGGCTACGAGGTCACGTCGACCGTCGTCGAGTACACCGACGAACTGGACCTGGAGCACGTGATCGGCGGGGTGTACTCGGCGCTGCCGCTGGACCGGTTGCCGACGAAGGACCGGCGGCCGCTCCTCGAAGAGCGGATCCGCCGGTCCCTGGAACCCCACCAGCCCTTTCCCGAGCACGTGAGCGTGTCCGTCCTCAAAGGACTCAGTTCGCGGAGGCCGTGAGCTGGTTCGCGATCTGCACGGCCTGGTTGGACGGGATGGAGAAGCCGATCCCGACGCTCCCGGCCTGGTCGGCGCCGGTCGCGGGCGAGTAGATCGCCGAGTTGATCCCGATCACCTGGCCCGCCGAGTTCAGCAGCGGCCCACCGGAGTTGCCGGGGTTGATCGACGCGTCGGTCTGGATCGCCTGGTAGCTGGTGCCCGCGGAGCGGCGGGTCTCACCGGCGATGTTCACCGTGCGGTCCAGCGCGCTGACGATCCCGGACGTCACCGTGCCCTGGAGGCCTTCCGGCGAGCCGATCGCCACGACCTGGTCGCCGACCTTGACCGTGGACGAGTCCGCGAACGTCGCGGGCGTCAGGCCGCTCGCACCGGTCAGCTTCAGCACGGCGAGGTCGCTGTTCGGGTCGGCCCCGACGACCGTGGCCGCGTACTCCTTGCCGTCGTTGGTGGTCACCGAGATCTGCTGCGCCCCGGAGATCACGTGGTTGTTGGTGAGGATCCGCCCGTCCGCGCTGAGCACGACGCCCGAACCGATCCCGCTGCCCTGCGCCGCCGACACGTTCACCTGCACCACGCTGGGCAGCGCGGAAGCGGCGATGGCGCTTACGTCCTCTGTGGACGATCCTGTGGTGGTGGTCTTCGCGATGGTGGAACTGGTCACCGACGCGTTCACCGCGGTCGGTACGCCGGCGGCTCCGATGAGCCCGCCCGCGGTCCCGGCGACCACGGCGGCGGCGAACGCCGCGGCGGTCAGCTTGGTGGAGGTGCGGCGCCAGAACCCCGGCGCCTTGGCCTCGTCGTTCAACGACCCGCTCATGGCGGGGAAATCCTGTCGCGTCTCGGTCATGGCTCTACTGTCGCGCCGGGAGTTGTGAGGAACCTGAGCGAACACCCAGGACTTCCCAAGAGAATCAGCCGCGCAGATCCGCCAGGGCCTTCGTCATGATCTCGATGACCTGCTCCAGGCTGTGCTCGTCGAACACCAGCGTCACACCGTCGAACAGGTCGAGCACCCGACTGTGCTCGCCCACGCTGATCTCCACCTGGTCGTCGTCGGTCAGCGCGTAGGCCACCTGCGCCCGTGGCGGGACGTGCATGTAGGCGTTCAGGTGCACGGTGGTGTCGCTGACGAACATGGGTACTCCTTTGATAGGTCGACAACGCAACCATCGGCTATACGTCTATTGGACAACATCGCTCAATCAGGTGATATGAACTTTTTCGAGAGCTGGATAGACTGAGGCCATGTTCGAACTGGCTGCTCCGTCGGCTCTCCAGTGGTTGATCGGTGTCGAGTTGGCGTACTTCCGGCGGCAGGCGGGGATGACGCTCACCGATCTCGCCGAGGCCAGCGGTATCGGCAAACCGAAGCTCGGCCACATGGAGACCGGTCGGACCAACCAGTACCCCGGCGACATCCGCAAGGTGTTGAAGGCGTCCGGGGTCGACAAGGAGCACATCGACCGCATCGTGCTGCTCAGCAGCAGGACGGATGAGGCTTCATGGGTCGGGCCGTGGACCGACGTGGTGTCGGACTGGCTGCGGACCATGGTCGGCTTGGAATCGTTGGCGCGGAAAGAGTTCGTCTTCGAACCGATCTTGTTGCCGGGCCTGCTCCAGACCGAGGGGTACGCGCGGGCACTGACCATGGCGGCGAGTCGGGTGCGCCCTGAATCAGCCGGGCGGCTGATCGAGTTCCGCATGGAGCGGACCCGGTTGCTGGGCAAGGAGGAGCCGCTTGAGTTGCACGCCGTGTTCAGTGAGCAGGCGTTGCGCCTTCGGGTGGGCGGCAAGCGGGTGATGAACGAGCAGTACCGCCACCTTCTCGCGATGGCCGAACTACCGAATGTGACCCTTCAGGTGGTGAAGCCGGAGGCCGGCCCGCACTCTGCCGTGACTGGCCAGTTCATGCTGCTCGACTTCGTGGATGCCCGGTCGATCGTGTACGTCGAGATTCAGGATGCTGCCGTGTTCGTGGATGACATAACCCGTGTGCAGACCTATACCCTGAGTACGCAGAGCCTGGAACGGGTCGCGTTGTCACCTGCCGAGAGCGCGGCTCTGATCGAATCCCTGATTACATAGGAGTCCGCCATGGGTACCGACTGGCGCATCAGCAGCTACAGCGGCGAGAACGGGAGCTGCGTTGCCGTGCGGTTCCCCGAGACCGGTCCGGTGGCCGTGCGGGACTCGAAGAACCCGACCGGTCCGTCGCTGGCCTTCCCGGCCTCGGCGTGGACGGCGTTCCTCACCGCTCGCTGAGCAGCGCCCGGATCTCGTCCGCCGACTTCGGCGGGCCGAAGAGCGGGCCCTGGGCGTGGGTGATGCCGAGTTCGGCGAGCTGTGCCAGTTCGGTCTCCGAGCGCACGTCGTCGGCCATCAGCGGCAGCCCCAGGACGCTGGACCACTTGACCAGCGCCATCGACACGCTCTTGTCGACGAGGTTCGCGTCGTCGGCGAGGCCGCGCACCACGTGGGCCGCGAATTTCAGCGCGTGCAGCGGGATCTGTCGGAAGCGTTCGGCGGCGATGTCGCCGCCCGCCAGGTGGTCCAGGACGAGGCGGACGCCGCGGCTCGCGAGGATGTCCAGCTCGTCGGCCTGGTCGTCGGTGATGAGCGAGGGCAGGGACGCGTGCAGCTCGAACTGGAGCTGCCTCGCCGGCAGGCCGGTGCGCTGGAGGAGGTGGCCGATCTCGGCCACGAGTTCCGGTTCCTGGCAGTGCCGGGCGGTCAGGTCCGTGGTCAGCACGGGTGTCGTGTCGCCGAACTCGGCGAACCAGCGGCCCGCGTCCTCGCAGGCCCGTTCCACGGTCCAGCGGCTCAGCCGCAGCATCATGCCGGTGCTGGACGTCAGCGGCAGGAACTGCTCGGGGTCCAGCACGCCGCGGTCCGGGTGGTGCCAGCGGGGCTTCGCCTCGACGGCGACCAGCGACCGGTCCGCCAACGAGTAGACCGGTTGGTAGTCGACCCGGAACTCGCCCAGCTCCAGACCGCCGGGGACGGACGCGGCCAGCACGCACATCTCGCGGTCGCGCAGGTCGCGCTCCCGGTCGTACAGCGCCCACTGGGCCTTGCCGTCGGCCTTCGCCCAGCCGACCGTGATGTCCGCGCACCGCAGCATCTCCGAGGCGTCGACGCCCCGCGACTGGCGGGCGACGACGCCGACGCTGGCCGTGACGCCGATGCCGTGGTCCTCGATGTAGACCGGCTCGGTGAGCAGGTCGAGGGCCTCCTCGACCAGCGCGATCACCGACCGGGTGTCCTTGGGGTCCTTGACCAGCACGCCGAACTCATCCGGGCCGATCCGCGCGATCTGGCCGACCCCGTCGAACACGGCGCGCAGGTGGTTCGCGAAGTCCACCAGGATCCGGTTGCCGACGTCGTGGCCGAACGCGTCGTTGACGACCCGGAACCCGTCGATGTCGAAGTGCACGAGCACCAAGTCCTTCGGCCCGTGCGTGCCGGAGGCGGCCTCCAGCCAGCCCAGGTACTGCGGGCGGTTCGCCAGGCCGGTCTGCACGTCGTGCAGGCTCTGCCGGACCAACTGCGACTGGAGCGCCCGCAGCTCGTTCATGTTCTCGATCATGGCCACGAAGTACGCGGGTTCCTCGGCGGGCGTGCGCACCAGCGACAGCGCGATGAGCGTCTCGACGATCTCGCCGTCGTCGCGCAGCAGCCGCGCTTCCCCGCGGAAGTGGTCCAGGTCACCGGCCAGGATCCGCCGCATGACGAGGGTCATCGCCTCCTGCTCGTCCGGGTGCAGCAGCGAGCTGGGTGCCACGGAGCGGAGCGCGTCCTCCTCGTACTTCAGCAGGCCGAGCAGCGACTCGTTGAAGTCGAGCAGCCGGTCGCCCATGCCGATCACGGCGATGCCGATGGCCGAGGAGTTGAACACCGCCCGGAACTTCGTCTCGCTCTCGTGCCGCGCCTCCTCGGCCCTGCGGGTCGCGATGACGGCGGCGGTCTTGCTCAGCTCCTGCTGGTCGAGGGTGCGGTCGCGCACGCCGTCGCTGTACCCGGCGGCCAGGCAGCCCAGCACCCGCATGAGCCTGCCCGTCCACGCCGGTGGCAGCCGGAAGTGGGTGATCAGCGACTCGCCGAGGAACGCGATCGACCTCTCCAGGGTCTCCGAGGAGATGAAGTCGTGCTCGACCATCCGCCTGCCGACCTGGCGGCCCATCTCGGCCACGGGCGGGTCGGCGGCGACGGCGTGGAGGACCAGGGTGGTCAACTCCGTCAGCAGTTGTTCGAGCTCCGCGCGCGGGATGTTGGACATGACCGTGCCGCTGATCAACGCGGTCCAGCGGTGCGCGAAGTCCTCCCGGACGAGTGGGAACTCGTCGAGCGTTGTTCGTGGTTCGGGACTCCCCGACTGGTCGACCATCGCCATTCAGACCCGGTGACCGTTCACGGAATGGGTACTGATCGTTCTCCGTGTTCGGCGAATGCGCACGTCATGGCTACCGCACCGCGGGGCGCTGTGCACAAACGCTCCAATTTCACTCGTTCGAGGTCGGGCCGTCGGGGAGGCAGGTAGCCGTCCCGCGCCGTCCACGGCACACTCAGTCATGGTCCGTTGGCTGCGGGTGAGCTTACTGACGAGCGGCCTCCGGCCCAACCCGAGCACCCGAATTTGGTCCGGATGCGCGGCACGCGTGGAGGGCCGTGCCTACTGAAGGGTAGCGCGCTAACCGGGTTGAGCCGAGCCTCCCCCGAGGGGAAGGCTCGGCCACGGGTCGACCGGGTCAGGCGTGTTCCGGCGGGCTGATCAGCGATTCCGGGATGGCGGAGTCGCGGGTGCCCCACTTCTCCAGGATTCGCTGGTAGGTGCCGTCCTTGATGAGCTTGTTGACGGCTCCCTGGAACGCGGGGGTGAGCGGTGAACCCTTCTTGAACGCGAATCCGACGTCGAGTCGTTTGAATTCGTTGAGGAACACCAGGTTCGGCTGTTCGGAGGCCGCGTGCCGCAGCCCGTTGATGGTGCTCATGATCACGTCGATGTGCTGCTGCTGGAGCCCGAGGTAGATCCCGGCGGTCTCGGAGAAGCTGAGCACCTGGTACTCCGGCTTCCCGGCGTCCGGGCACACGTGCTTCTCCCGCTCCAGGGTCGCCTCGAACGTGGTCCCGGCCCCGGTGCCGATCTTGAGCCCGCACAGCTGGTCGAGGCTCTTGACCTCCTTGACCCGGTCGTCGCCCTTGCGGACGGCGAAGCCCTGGCCGTCGTTGATGTAGGTGACGAAGTCGATGGTCTTCTTCCGCGCCTCGGTCACACCGAAGTTGCCGGTGCCGACCTCGTACTTGCCGCTGCTCAGCGCGGGCAGGATGGCCTCGAAGCCGGCCACCTCCCGGTCGATCTTGAGCCCGAGCACCTGGCCGACGGCGGCGGCGATCTCGATGTCGACGCCCTGGACGGTCTTGTTGTCCTCGGCGTAGAAGGCCGACGGCGGGGTGCTGCCGACCGAGGAGGCGAACTTGACCACCCCCGCCTGCCTGGTGGCGTCCGGCAGCAGCGCGGCGATGGCGTCGTCCTTGACCACCGAGCCCAGCACGTCGACCGTCGGCGCCGCGGACCCCGCCGGGGCGCCCCCGGCACCGGCGGAACCGCAGCCCGCCGTGGCGAACGAGATGGCGAAGGACAGCATCAGCAGCGGGTAGAGCCTGCTCCGTCTGGTGCGCACGGTCGTTCTTCCCATCAGGTCGGTGTCCTGTCGAACGGCGGGTGCTTCTCGAACGGCTGGTGCTCGTCGATCGGCAGTGACTTCTCGAAGGGCAGCGGACCGATGGTCAGCGGATCGGCGGAGACGTCGAACAGCGGCGTGTAGCCGAGCACGAGGTAGAGGCCCTTCGCCTCCGGCTGCCGCGGCCCGGTCGTCAGGTAGAGCCGCCGGTAGCCGAGGGCGACCGCCTCGCGCTCCAGCTCGGCGACGACCCGCCTGCCCAGCCCGCGGCGGCGGTGCGCCGACCCGGTCCAGATCCGCTTCAGCTCCGCGGTGCGCTCGTCGTAGCGCTTGAACGCCCCGCCCGCGATGGGCTCACCGTTCTCCAGCAGCAGCAGCAGGGTTCCGTCCGGCGGGCGGAACACCTCCGTCGGGTAGCGGGACATCTCCTGGTGCGCGCCCTCGCCGTACCGGGTCACGTACTCGTGCGTCAGCTCCGCCATCATCGGGCCGGTGAGCGGGTCCGCCGGGTCGACCCGGCGGACCTCCAGCTGGTCGACCGTCATCCGTCGACCGAGATGGACTCGCGCACCGGCTCCTGCGCCTTGGCCGCGGCCGCCGCGCGCTCCTGGTCGCGCTTGGCGACCTCCTCGCGGACGATCGGGATCACGTACCGGCCGAAGTCGATGGCGTCGTTCAGGATGTGGTAGCCGCGGGCGGACAGGATGTCCACGCCGAGGTCGTAGTAGTCGAGCAGGGCCTGGGCCACCGTCTCCGGCGTGCCGACCAGCGCGTTGGAGTTGCCCGCGCCGCCGGTCGCCGCCGCGGTCGGCGTCCAGAGGGCCCGGTCGAACCGCTCTCCCTGCTCCGCCAGCGCCAGGAGCCGCTGCGACCCGGTGTTCTCCGGGTTCTTCAACGAGTGCCGCCGGGTCAGCGCGGCCGTGCCGCCCTGCGTGCGCACCTTGATGGCGTCCACGGTCCGGTGCGCCTTCTCCCACGCCAGTTCCTCGGTGGCGCCGAGGATCGGCCGGAAAGCGACCTGGATGCGCGGCACGTCCGTGCGCCCCGCGTCCCGCGCGGCCTGCTTGACCGACTCGATCTGCTCGGCGGTCTGCGCCAGCGGTTCGCCCCAGAGCGCGTAGATGTCGGCCTCGGCGCCGCCCGCGCGGTACGCCGCGGGGGAGGAGCCGCCGAACGAGACGCCGATCCTGGGCTGCTGCACCGGGAACGTGTCGCTGACGAAGTCGGCGAACCGGTAGTGCGCGCCCTCGTGGTCGAACGGCTCGCGCGAGGTCCACGCCTTCTTCACGATGCCGATGTACTCGCGCGTGCGGTCGTACCGCTCGTCCTTGGTGAGGTAGTCGCCCTCGCGCTGCTGCTCGTGGTCCGTGCCGCCGGTGATGAAGTGGACGGTCAGCCTGCCGTCGCTGATCTGGTCCAGCGTGGCGAACGTCTTCGCGGCGAACGTCGGGTAGGACACGTTCGGGCGGTGCGCCAACAGGATCTGGAGCTTGTCCAGCTTCGTGGCCACGAAGGCCGCGACCTGCGCGGGCTCCGGCGAACCGGAGCCGTAGGCGAACAGCACGCGGTCCCAGCCGTTGTCCTCGTGGGCGCGGGCCAGGCGGAGCGTGTAGTCCTTGTCGAAGGAGGCGCCGGTGCGCGGGCTCGTCTCCGAGCCGTCGTTGGTGCCACCGATACCCAGGAATTCCACAGGCACGTCGTACTCCCCAGTGGTGGTGCGGAAAGAGACGCCCGCGGCGGTGCGGGCGAGCGGGAACCCGTAGTGGGTGAAGGGAACCGGCCGAGTTCGGGCGTTGAGGGAGACGCGCTCGGCGGTGGGTCTCAGCGCGGACAGGAAGCGGACCACACTCGACCGAGGTCGATGTGGTC
>DATMCA010000490.1:0-6397 GCA_035559015.1 Umezawaea sp.
TCGGTGATCTGTTCCTTGCCCGCCAACCTGTGGCCGACGGGCAGGACCGCAACCATCGGCTCGGCGTAGAGCGGGGTGACGCGCAGGCCGGTCTCGTCGATGGGCAGCCGCACGTAGCCGACGTCGATACGGCCGTCCAGCAGCATCGCGGCCTGCTCGTCCCCTTCGATCCGCCGCATGTCCACGATCACGCTCGGGTTCCGCAGGGAGAACTTCCGTGCCGCCGGGGTGACCGCGATGCCCGCCCGGAAACCGACCATCAGCCGCCGGCCGCCGCGCGCGGCCACGGTCACCCGGCGGCGGACAGCGTGCGCGGAGGCCAACAGCGGTCCGGCGTCGGCCAGCAGCTGCCTGCCGGCGTCGGTCAGCGCCACGCTCTGGCTGTCCCTGGTCAGCAGGAGGGTGCCGAGATCCTGTTCCAGCACGCGGATCTGCCTGCTGAGCACCGGCTGCGTGATGTGCAGTTCCTCGGCGGCGCGGCCGAAGTGCAGGTTGTCGGCGACGGCGACGAAGTACCGCAGCTTGCGCAGGTCCAGATCCATGGAGCCTCCTCCACACCACCCCAGTTGTACGCGACGGCGACAGCGCGGTCACGGAAAGCGCGGTTCAGATCAATCGCGCCAGATAGGCCATCGCCCTGGTCTCGTCGGGCTCGGCGTAGCGCGCGCCGACGTGGCCGTCCGGGCGGACGAGGAACAGCGCGTCGTCGGTCACGTCGTAGGCGGTCCGGACCTCGACCTCGTCCTCGTGAACGGAGACCGCCTCGACGCGGTCGGGAAGTCGTCCGGCCACCGCGTTCGCCACCTTCGAGCTCGCGGGCCCGAAGGCCACCGCGGTGACGTGGGTCCCCCGGAAGTGGTCGGTCAAGTTGGCGGGCGCGCGGTCGCCTGCCGCGAGGCTGACGCCGGTCGGCTCGTCCGGGCCGCCGGCGGCGGGCTCGCTCAGGCTGCTTGCCCGGTAGTGGACGCTCAGCTGGGTTATCACGGCCGTCATGCCGGAAGCCGGCATGACGCCGGAAATGCCCTGGCCGATCAGCTGGTCGCTCAGGCCGAGCACCGCGGCCGCCGCCGGGCGGCGCTCCTCCTCGTAGGTGTCGAGCAACTCGGCGGGGGCTCCGACCAGCACGTGGGCCAGCTTCCACCCCAGGTTGTACGCGTCCTGGATTCCCGTGTTCATGCCCTGCGCGCCGGCCGGAGTGTGCACGTGCGCCGCGTCACCCGCGATGAAGACCCGGCCCTCCCGGTAGCGTTCGGCCAAGCGGACGTTGGACCGCCATGTGGAGCCCCACCGCACCGCCCTCACCCGCACGTTCTCGTCGTTGTCCAACTCGTCGACGATGCCCTGCACAACCTGGCGGGTCAGCGGCTCACTGACCCCGTCCGGCGCCTGCACCTGCATCTGGAACAGCGGAGTCCCTGGCAGCGGGCACAGCGCCAGCATCGAGTGCGGCCCGTGGATCCACTGGTGCCAGTAGTCACGGTCGAGGCCCTCGATCTCGACGTCGGCGACGATCCACCGCGCGCTGTTGTCGGTCGTGCCGACGAAGCCGATACCCGCCCCTTTCCGCACCAGGCTCGACGCGCCGTCGCAGCCGACCAGGTACTCGGCGTCGATCTCGCGACCGTCAGCCAGGACCGCCGTGACGCCGTCCCCGTCCTGGCGGAAGTCGCTCAGCCCGGTCCCGAGCTCGACCGCCACACCGAACTCGGCGAGCCGGTCCCGCAACAGCTGCTCGGTGCGATTCTGCGGAATGAGCAAGGCCCTGGTGTACGGCGTGGCCGCGCTCGGTTCTTCCGACGACTCCAGCAGTTCGTGGATCGCCGTCGTACCGTCGTCGAACCGCTTGTGGAGCGGAGTCCGGAACCGACCAGCGGTCACCGCCCGCCGCGCGATCCCCAGGTCGTCGAAGATCTCCATGACGCGCGGCTGCACCGCCTTGCCGCGGGAGCCGGGAAAGAATTCGGTGGCCGAGTCGATGACCCGTACCGGAATGGAACGACGCGCCAGTTGAAGGGCGAGGGTCAATCCGGTCGGACCCGCGCCGACCACCACTGCACTGGTTCGTTCTCTGGTCATCCGCCCACGCTGACACGACCGATTCCACCGGGTCCAATGCCCATGCCGGCGCCTCCGATACCCAACGGACATCAACGCTGATCGGTGGCCACCGGGCGAATCACGTGGTGACGGTGGTCACCTCGCCGAATGCGTCGCGGTGCTGCGTGACGTTGATTCCGACTCCCGACTCGGGTTGCAACCTTTGCGTGCCAAGGGTTTCAGCACCGGCACCGCTCCCCGCCACGACCTCGTGGGCCCCAACCGTCCACATCGGACAAACTCGACATCGTCCTCCGGTCGGCCACGCGTGGTCGGGTCGTCATCGGCCTCCTGCCGGAGCGGGGGCGGACCGGTGGTTGCTTGGTCGTCGTTGGGCTACCGGGACTGGGTGTCCAGGCGGGCTCGGTGTGCGTCGATCTCATCGAGACACCCTGCACCCTCATCGCAGGCCTTGACGCTGCCACATCTCGTAGTTGCCGCACTCCGCCGTGATCGCGGCCGCGGCTTGGGCCGCGGCGACGAAGTCGTCGACCACCGGGGAGGTGCGCGATGCCGCCACGGCCAAGCACACCTGGTCGGGCGCGACGTCCGAGACAGGTACGTAGCTGATGTTCGGGTGCGAGTAGAACACGGTCGCCGAACGCGCCAGGAACGAGATGCCGCGGCCGGCCGCGACGTGCTCGAGCGTCTCGTCCACCCCGCGCACCAGATACCCGGCGTTGGGATGCGCACGGCGCGTGGGCTGCGTGCTCGAGTCGGGATCCCACAACAACGGCTCGCCGGCCAGGTCCGCCTCGGTGATCTGTTCCTTGCCCGCCAACCGGTGGCCGGTCGGCAGGACCGCTACCCGTGGCTCGGTGTACACCGGGATCACGCGCAGCCCGGTCTCGTCGATGGGCAGCCGCACGTAGCCGATGTCGATGCGGCCGTCGAGCAGCTTCGTGGCCTGATCGTCGCCTTCGATCCGTTCCACGTCCACGACCACGTCCGGGTGCTGGACGGCGAACTGTTGGATCGCCGGGGCGACCGCGACACCGGCCCGGAAGCCGACCATGAGTCGCCTGCCGCCGCGGGCGGCGAGGGTCACCCGACGTCGGGCCGCGTCGGCGGAGGCCAGCAACGGGCCGGCGTCGGCCAGCAGCTGTTCGCCGGCGTCGGTCAAGGTCACGCCGTGGCTGTTCCTCGTCAGCAGAGCGGCTCCGAGGTCGTGCTCCAACGCGCGGATCTGCCTGCTGAGCACCGGCTGGGCGATGTGGAGGTCGTCGGCGGCCCGGCCGAAGTGCAACCGGTTGGCCACGGCGACGAAGTAGCGCAGTTTACGCAGGTCGAGATCCATGGGGTCTCCTTGTGCGGCGATGCCACCAGGGTATCGCCGTGATCGAAAGAGGTCTTGGACTCCCCGCGGAGCCGGTGACAACCTCAAGTGGTGAACGCCCTACATCGCGCATCGGACGCGATGGGGAACGGGCCTTCCGCCCTTCCGCAGAAAGCAGACGCACCATGAGCACCATCAGCATTGTCGGCCTCGGGGGCATGGCCCGCGCTCTGGCCGAGCGGGCGCTCGCCGGCGGCCACGCAGTCGAGGTCATCGGCCGCGACCCGGCCAAGACCGAGGAGATCGCCGCTGCGCTCGGTGCCACAACGGGGACTTTCGGCGCCACCCCGGCCGGTGACATCGTCATCCTCGCTGTGCCGCACGCGGGCGGCGTAGGGGTCGTCAGGCAGTACGGGGACGCGTTGGCCGGCAAGGTCGTCGTCGACATCTCCAACACGTTCGCCGGCGCCGACGACACCACCCTGGTCACCCCGGAGGGCACGTCCGGCGCGCAGCAGATCGCTGCCGCCCTGCCGGCGAACGCGCACGTGGTCAAGGCGTTCAACACCGTCTTCGGGCACGTCCTGGCCCGGGGCGGCCAACTGGATGTGTTCTTCGCCGGGGACGACCCGGCGGCCAAGGCGAGCGTGGCGGCGTTCATCGGGAGTCTGGGCCTGCGGCCGCTGGACGTCGGTGGTCTGGAGATGTCGCGCTGGCTGGAAGGAGCGGGCCTGCTGATGATGGGCCTGGCCCGCAGCGGCGCCGGGTTCGACATCGCCCTCGGCGCCGAACTCCTCGGCTGACCGCGCCCACACTGCCCACTTCCCCCGGCGACAACAGGACAACTGGTCGACGGCACGGGGAGAACGGCAACTCCGCCAACCCCGACAGGGAGCACTGATGCGCGTCTTCATCACCGGCGGAACCGGCCATTCCGGTTCGTTCATCATCCCCGAGCTGATCGCCGCCGGCCACGAGGTCACGGGCTTGGCCCGATCGGACACGGCCGCCGCCGCGTTGACCACGCTCGGCGCGGCGGTGCGGCGCGGCCGTCTTGAGGACCTCGACGAGCTCAAGGAAGCGGCTGCGGACTCCGACGGTGTGGTCCACGTCGCCCACCGGCAGGACCTGCTCCCCACCGGCGGGATGAGCGCCGTGGCCGCAGCGGAGCTCCCGATCATGCACGCCTACGGTGAGGCTCTCGCGGGCACCGGCAAGCCGCTGGTCGTGGCCGGGAGCATCGGATCACCCGGCGACCTGGGACGTCCGATCGTCGAGGAGGACCCGGCCCTGCCCAGCGGCGACGAGCACAAGGGCACCCTGCGGGCTCGCAACGCCGTGGAAAGGGCCGTGATCGACCTCGCCGAGCGAGGGGTCCGGTCGTCGGTCGTGCGGATCGCCAACATCGTGCACGACACCACCGACAATGCCGGCTTCCTTCCCCTGCTGATCGCACTGGCGAAGGAGAAGGGTTTCGTCGGTCACCCCGCGGACGGCACGAACCTGTGGAACGCGGTGCACGTTCGCGATCTCGCCTCGCTGTTCCGCCTGGCGCTGGAGAAAGGACCGGCAGGCAGCTACTGGCACGCGGTCGAGGACGGGGGAATCGCTTTCCGCGAGATCGCGGAGGCCATCGGCAGCCGCTTGGACCTGCCCGTCATGAGCATCCCCGCGGACGAACTGATGACGCCGGGATACTTCGGCCTTCTCGCGAACATCGCCACCCAGAGCTACCCGGCGTCCAACCTCATTACCCGCCGCACCCTGGGCTGGGAACCCAATCAGCCCGGCCTGCTCGCCGATCTGGACAACGGCCACTACTTCCCCGCCGTCACCGCGCCGGTCCACGACGACGTGGCCACGCTGGAGGACTTCGTCCGAGGCGGAGAGAGGGCTCTCGCGATGGTCGACGAGAACGCCGTCTGGCGGGAGGCTGCGAGCTTGCCCTGGGGTGGGGAATGGCGAGGGCCGAACGGGTTCGCACGCCTGACCCGTGAGATCGACGTGCTGGCAGAGCTCACCGCACGCGGGCACGAGATCGTCCGGGCGGGCGACGTCGTGGAGTTGCGGCTCGACGCCGTTTTCACCTCTCGCAAGAGTGGGCGCCAACTGCCGATGAAAGTCGTGGAGCACTATCGGGTCCGTGAGGGAAAGATCTACGGCGCGGACGCCTTCTACAACGACACACAAGCCGTCAACGACCTGGTCAAGAACGGTTGATTCGCCCGGTCTCCAGCCGGGAACGACCTCGAACTCAAGTGCCGCTCATCACCCGGCCCCCGGGACGGGCCGACCTCAGGTCGGCGGCGACATTTGCCGTGGCTTGTCGCACACGAACGACTGAAGGAGACACCGATGCCCGACTACGGTCATCCTCTGCGTTTCGCCACGTTCATCTCTCCCTCCAACTCCCCCACGCACCGTCCGGTCGAATTGGCGCAGCTCAGTGAGCGGCTCGGTTTCGACTTCGTCACCTTCCAGGATCATCCCTACAAGGCCGATTTCCTCGACACCTGGACGCTGCTGAGCTGGACGGCCGCGCGGACCGAGCGCATCGGCCTGTCCGGCAACGTGCTGAACCTGCCGCTACGCCAGCCCCCCGCCGTGCTCGCCCGCGCGATGGCCAGCCTCGACCTGCTCTCCGGTGGACGAACGAGCCTCGGACTCGGGGCCGGCTTCTACTGGGATGCCGTGGAAGCGATCGGCGGACGGCGGCTGACCCCGCGGCAGGGCGTCAAGGCCCTCGGCGAGGCGATCGACGTGATCCGCGGGGTTTGGGACGCCGACGTGCCCGGCACCCTCACCGTCGAGGGCGAGTTCTACGAGGTCCACGGCGCCGAGCGCGGACCCGCACCCGCACACCGCATCCCGATCTGGCTCGGCGCCCACAAGCCGAAGATGCAGGACCTGGTCGGACGCAAGGCCGATGGCTGGCTTCCGTCCCTGCCGGTCATCGAACCCGGCGGCCTGCCCAAGGGAAACGCCATCATCGACGACGCCGCACGCGCCGCAGGCCGCGACCCC
>DATMCA010000491.1:0-4173 GCA_035559015.1 Umezawaea sp.
AGCACGGTGCCTCCTTCGTGTTCGGGCTTGCACTGGGTCACGACGAGGCAGACCGTGGAGAAGTTGAGAGCAGGCCCCTTCAACCTTTCGGCGGTGTCGCTCGTCGGTATCGGCAGGGAGTGCGTGGAGGAGGCGTGTGAGCAGGGGCGACCGGCAGTTCGTGGAGTTCGTGGAGGCGAATTCGGCCAGGCTGATGCGCGCCGCGCACCTGCTGATCGGCGACCGCCACCAGGCGGAGGACGCCGTGCAGTCGGCGCTCGCGAGGACGTACGCGTCCTGGTCTCGGGTGCGCAACCAGGACGCGTACGCCTACACCAGGCGCGTGCTGACGAACCTGACCATCGACCGGTGGCGCCGCCCCATCAAGGAGCAGGTGCAGGAGTCGTTCCCGGACCGGCCGGGCGTGCGCGACTTCACCCACGACCACGCCCAGCAGGAGTGGCTGATGCGGGTGCTGGGGCAGCTCACCCCGAGGGAGCGCGCGATCATCGTGCTGCGGCACTACCTCGACCTGTCGGAGGCCGAGGTGGCCGCCGAGCTGAAGGTGTCGCTGGGGACCGTGAAGAGCACGAACTCGCGGGCGCTGGCCAAGCTGAGGATCACCATGTCGCCCGCGGGCGCCACCACCGGGGAGGAGACCCGATGACGGACCTCGACGCACTGCGCTCGGCCCTGCACGGCTCCCCCGCCGAGGAGTCCGGCACCGTCGACGTCAAGGCGGTCATGGCGTCCGGGCGGCGGATCAGGACCCGGCGCAGGCTCGTGCGCGGCGGCGGGGTCGTCAGCGGCACGGCGGCGCTGCTGGTCGCGATCTTCCTCGCCGGGCGGCCCGGCGTCGGCACGGTCCCGGAGCAGCCCATGATCGAGATCACCGCGGCCAAGCCCGCCGACCCGAACTCGATCCCCGTGGGCAACGTCGTGATGACCGGCTTCGACAACGAGGTCCTGTACTTCATCGCCGGGTACCGCGAACCCTACGAGAACAAGAGGAACCCCACGGTCGCCTCGGACACCGACAAGTCCGCGGTCCCCGGTGGCACCGGGTACGGGCTGACCCTCGGCAACAACGGCGTCGGCCGGATCATCCCGTTGCAGACCACGGGAGCGGCGGGCCACTGGACCGGGTTCCACTCCATCACGACCCGCGACCTGGACGCCGCCCGCGACGCGGGGAACCCCGGCGGGACCCGGTTGTACGGGTACTACGAGGGTGACGTGCGGCGGATCCTGCTGGAGCTGGACGACGAGGTCGTCGCCACGGCCCGCACCGCCAGGTGGAGCGCGGACGGCAACATCACCATCTTCTGGTTCGCCCCGGAGGACATCCCGTCCGACGAGGCGCTGCACGCGTTCCGGCTGCTGGCCTACGACGAGAACGGGCAGCTGATGCCGTACTGACCGGTCAGGTGTTCGCGGCCCAGATGCTCGCGTTGAGCGCGGTCGCGAACCCCACCCACAGCAGGTACGGCACGAGCAGGCCGGCGGCGAGCGCGCCGCGGCGGGCGAACACGGCGATCAGCGCCACGATGCTCGCCAGCAGCAGGACGATGTCCACCAGCGCCAACCCGAACTGCCCGCCCGCGAAGAACAGCGGCGTCCACAGGGCGTTCAGCACGAGCTGCGCGCCAAACAGCACCAGTTCCCGCCGCGCCCCGGCCCGCCAGGCGAGCCAGCCGGAGAAGGCGATCATCACGTACAGGGCCGTCCACACCGGACCGAACAGCCAGGACGGCGGCGCCCACGAGGGCTGTTGGAGCGCCGCGTAGTCCGAGGCCGCCGAGACCGCGGACAGCGAGCCGATCACGGCGACCGCGGCGACGGCCACCGCGAAGGCGGCCAGACCGGCGATCGGGTGCGCGCGTCGTGCGGAGAGGTCGGTCATGGTTCGAGCGTAGGAGCGACCGACCCGCCCCGCACGACAGCGCTACCGGGCGCCGGACCGCCTCTTCGTCCACACGTCGTAGGCGACGGCGGCGAGCAGCACGAGCCCCTTCACCAGCATCACGCGCTCGCTGGGCGCGCCGATCAGCGACATGCCGTTGTTGATGACCGCCATGATCAGACCGCCGGTGATGGCCCCGACGACCTTGCCGACCCCGCCCTGCACCGCCGCGCCGCCGATGAACGCCGCCGCGATGGCGTCCAGCTCGAACGCGTTGCCCGCGGTCGGGCCGGCCTGGTTGAGCCTGCCCGCGAAGATCACGCCCGCGAGCGCGGCCAGCACGCCCATGTTGACGAACAGCCAGAACGTGACGGACTTGACCTTCACGCCGGACAGCGTGGCGGCCTGGAGGTTGCCGCCGACGGCGTAGATGCGGCGGCCGAACACGGCGCGGTTGGTGAGCAGCGAGTAGCCCAGGATCAGGACCGCCAGCAGGACGAGCACCCACGGCAGGTTCTTGAAGCGGGCCAGCTGCACGATGACGGCCAGCACGACCAGCGCGGCCGCGCCGATGCGGAGCGCGAACACCGGGAGCGGGTCGACCGCCTGGCCGTAGCCGATGCGGCCCTGGCGCGAGCGCCACTGCGTGAAGGCGATGCCCGCGACCACCGCGATGCCGACGAGCAGCGTGAACAGGTCGGCGCCGCCGAGCGGGCCGAGGCCCACGTTGCCGAGGAAGCCCTCGATGAAGCCGTTGGACAGCGTGCGGATCTGGTCGGGGAACGGGCCGATGCCCTGGTTGCCCAGCACGGTCAGGGTGAGCGCGCGGAACACGAGCATCCCCGCCAGGGTGACGATGAACGCCGGGATGCCGAAGTAGGCCACCCAGTAGCCCTGCCAGGCGCCGATCAGGGCGCCCGCGACGAGCGTGACCACGACGGCGAGGGGCCACGGGAGGCCCATGTTCACCGTGAGCACCGCGCAGATCGCGCCCGTCAGCGCCACCACCGAACCCGCGGACAGGTCGATGTGCCCGGCGATGATGATGAGGATCATGCCGATCGCCAGGATCAGCACGTAGGAGTTCTGCACGATGATGTTGGAGATGTTCTGCGGCTGGAGCAGCGCACCGTCGGTGAGGACGGTGAACAGCACGACGATCAGCCCGAACGCGACGTAGATGCCGCTCTGCCGCAGGTTGATCGAGAAGCGGCGCGGCGCCGCCGGTCCCTCGCGGACCTCGACGGGGACATCGGCGTCCGTGGGCGCGGTGCTGGTCATGGCGCTACTCCTGTCCCTTGGTCATGAAGTGCATGAGGCGTTCCTGGGTCGCGTCGGCGCGGTCGACCTCACCCGTGATCCGCCCGGCCGACAGGGCGTAGACGCGGTCGCACAGGCCCAGCAGCTCGGGCAGCTCCGAGGAGATCACCAGCACCGCCTTGCCCTCGTCCGCGAGCTTGTTGATGATCGTGTAGATCTCGTACTTGGCGCCGACGTCGATGCCGCGGGTCGGCTCGTCGAGGATCAGCACGTCCGGATCGGTGAAGATCCACTTGGACAGCACGACCTTCTGCTGGTTGCCGCCGCTGAGCGTGCCGGTCGTCGTGGCCACGCTGGGGGCCTTGATGTTCATGCTCCGCCGGAACTCCTCGGCGACGCGGTGCTCCTCGTTCTCGTGCACCCAGCCGCGCTTGGCGAGCTTCGACAGGCCCACCGCGGAGATGTTGCGCTTGACGTCCTCGATCAGGTTGAGGCCGTAGCGCTTGCGGTCCTCGGTCACGTAGGCGATGCCGTTGCGGATCGCGTCCCGCACGGAGCGGACGTTGATCTCCCGGCCGTCCTTGACGATCCGACCGGAGATGCCGACCCCGTAGGACCGGCCGAACACGCTCATCGCCAACTCGGTGCGGCCCGCGCCCATCAGGCCCGCCAGCCCGACGATCTCGCCGCGCCGCAGCACCAGGTTCGCCCCGGACACCACGACCCGGCCGCGCTGGGTCGGGCTGTGCACGGTCCAGTCCTCGATCCGCAGCACCTCCTCGCCGATGTTCGACTCGTGCGGCGGGAAGCGGTCGGACAGGTCGCGGCCGACCATGCCGGAGATGATCCGCGCCTCGGTCACGTCGTCGGTGGCCATGTCCAGCGTCTCGATCGTCCGGCCGTCGCGCAGGATCGTGATGCTGTCGGCGATCCGGGTGATCTCCTCGAGCTTGTGCGAGATCACGATGCACGTGACGCCGTGCTCCTTGAGGCCCACGATGAGGTCCAGGAGGTGCCGGCTGTCGGTGTCG
>DATMCA010000492.1:0-11896 GCA_035559015.1 Umezawaea sp.
GAGCCCGTGCTCTTGGCGTACGAGACGGGTTTCCTCGGTGCGACGCCCTCGCTCCTCGGCGCGCCGGGCCCGCGTCCGGCCGCCGCGCTGGGGCTCGGCCCGGTCTCGTTCACGCTGGCCAGCGAGGACACCGCCCCGTTCGGCATGGGCCTGCCGCCGGACAACAGCGAGGCGGGCCGGGCCCGCAACCGGGAGGCCAACGCCCTCGTCCAGGGCCAGTTGCTCGGCGCGGCCCAGGAACTGTTCGAACGGACCCTGGCCGAACTGGGCGTCACCGAACAGCCCGTCCCGTTCTTCCTCGACTCGACTGTGCTCACGGCCGACCGCTTCCTCCAACTCTCGATCGAGGAGTTGAGCTACCACCGCGGCGACACCCCCGACCACGTGCGGTTCGTCGGAGCGCTGCCCGCCAAGCGCGCGGTCGGTGTGCTGCCGGAGTGGTGGCCGGAGGTCCTGAAGGCCGACCAGGTCGTCGTCGTGACGCAGGGAACGGTGGCCAACCACGACTTCGCCGAGCTGATCGAGCCGACCCTGCTGGCGCTGGCCGACTTCCCCGGTTTGGTGGTGGCGGCCACCGGACGACCCGGCGAGGTCAGCCACGTGCCCGCCAACGCCAGGGTCACGGAGTTCGTGCCGTTCGACGACCTGCTGCCCGAGGCGTCCGTCCTGGTCACCAACGGCGGCTTCGGAGCAGTGCAGCAGGCCTTGCGGAGCGGGACGCCGCTGGTCACGGCTGGTTTGAGCGAGGAGAAGCTGGAGAACAACGTGCGACTGGCCGCGACCGGCGCCGCCGTCGACCTCGCGACCGAACGCCCCACGCCCGCAGAGGTGCTGGCGGGCGTCGGCGAAGTACTGGGCAACGACTCGTTCCGCGCCAACGCCCAGCGGCTCGCCGCCGAGTACGCCAAGCTCGACGCCTACGCCGAGATCGAGAAGACGATCGCCGAACTCGGCTTCTGACCGCCGGTCACCGCGGTGGCCGCACGATCACCGGCCACCGCCCGGCTCGCGGGATCCGGCAGACCGGCGACGCGGGCATGAGGCACACGGGCTCGCCCGCCGAGCCGGGCGCGGCCGACGTCAGCACCGCCCGGAGCGTCCACACAGGACTCGCCGAGTACTGCCACGTCACCCACAGCGGTTCCAGCACGTCGGCGGCCCCGTCGACCGGCACGCGGAACACCGTCGTTCGACGGGTTGTTCGAACGTCCGGTCGGCAGGTTGTCCGACTCGGTCGAGTACGAGAACTCCGGGAGATTCGTCTTCGCAAGCACGATCGCGCCCGCGCTCTTCAGCCTCGCGACCGCGTCGACGTCGGGCAGGCGGCCCTTGAAGATCGATAAGCCGCGTTGGGTGAACAGGTCCGCGGTGTCGATCGGGGTTCCGCGATGAAAGGCACTCCGTGCAGTGTTCCGACTTCTTGCCTCGCAGCTCGTGGCGACTCGGCTCGGCGCCGGGAAGATCGGCCTGCCGCGTAGGTTCCCGGCCGGTCGCGTGGACAATCCCCCCTACCGTCCACATCGGACAGATGCCGCTGCGGCCGACCGTGCGCCGCGACAGCATCACCCGTCGTGCTGTCCGGGCACGGGCATCGCCAAGGTAGTTACAAAAAAGTACCTGGTTGTGAAAAGTGCCCAATAGTCGATGATTGCGGTGGATCAGTTGCCGGATCCGAGCCGACGGACGAGGAGTGCGTGATGCCCAAGAAGATCGAACAGTTCGCTTTCGGTGGACCCGAAGTCCTGCGGCTGGTCGAGACGGACCGTCCCGACCCGAAGGCGCTCGGGCCGGACGAGGTGCTCCTCCGGGTCACCGCTGCCGGGGTGAACCCGGTCGACACCCACGCGCGGCAAGGAGGCTACGGCCAGTTGGGCGAGTTTCCCATCACCGTGGGTTGGGATCTCGCCGGCACCGTCGAAGCCGTGGGCCCCGAAGTCTCGGCCCTGGTCGTCGGCCGGCGCGTCTTCGGGATGAGCCGGTTCCCGGACCAAGCGGCCGCCTACGCGCAGTACGCGGTCGTGCCCGCGATCGACCTGGTGAGCACGCCGCCGGCGTTGTCCGACGAGGAAGCCGCGGCTCTTCCGCTCGCCGCGCTCACCGCATGGCAGAACCTGGTGGACATCGCCAAGGTGGAGCCGGGCCAGCGGGTGCTGGTCCACGGCGCCGGTGGCGGCGTCGGACACCTGGCCGTGCAGTTGGCCCGCGAACTCGGCGCCCACGTGATCGCCACCGCGAGCGCCGGCAAGCAGGAGTGGCTGCGCGAACTGGGCGCGAACGAGGTCATCGACTACCAGGCCGGCGACTTCGTCGAGCTGCTGCGCGCGAATCCCGTCGACGTGGTCTTCGACAACGTCTGCGGGGAAGTCGGCCGGCGTTCGGTCGAGGTCGTCAAGCCCGGCGGGATCGTGATCGAGCTGACCGGGGTCGCCCCGGCAACCCAGGCGGCTGCCGACGACGCCGGCGTCCGCGCGGTCTACCACGCGGTCCACACCGACGCCGCGCAACTGGCCCGGATCGCCGAGCTGGCCGGCGATGGCACGCTGTCGGTGACGGTCTCCGAGGTGTTCCCCCTCGAAGACGCCGCCGAAGCGCACCGGGCGATCGAAGAAGGTCACACCCTGGGCAAGATCGTGCTCAGGACGTGGTGACCGGCGGTTCTCTCCTGGCGTCGCAGTGAGCTTCGGCCCAGTGGCGGAGCCCGGTCAGGGGCACGGTCGCCGTGCGGCCGACGTCGGTGAGGGCGTACTCGACGGCCAGCGGCCGATCGATGACGGTCCGGCTGATCAAGCCCTCCGTCTCCAGGTCGCGCAGCTTTTCGGTCAGCACCTTCTGGCTGATCCTGCCGAGCCGACGCCGCAGATCGCCGAAGCGGACCGGCTCCTGCTCCAGCACACCGAGGATCAGGACCGCCCACCGGCTCGTGACCAGATTCAGCAAAGCGCGCGAAGGACAGGTCTCCGAGTAGACGTCGAAGACGGTCCGCTCGGCGTCAGGGTGCTCAAGAACGGCCACCCGAACCTCCTGACGGTTGTATTGGGGCACCAAGTTACAAAAGCATACCGTGTCCTGTCCCTGTCCGGGCAGATCGAGGAGACGGCTCGGGGATTCTTGGGGGGCAGGCAGCCATTCGGGTCGACTCGCTCGTGCTTCGCGATACAGGCCAAGCGTCCGGATCGGATGGCGAGAGGTTCTTCGCGACGACGTCGGAGTGCCGATCATGACCGGCAGCGACGGTCCCGGCCGCAGTTCGGAGCACCGGCGTCTTGTTGATGAGGCTGCGCCGGATGCGGATCGTCCGGCCGCTGAATCGCAGGTCGTGCGCGACCTGCGCGAACTCGAACGTCGTGGTCCCTGGACTTGAGACTCGGAGAACCGTGGGCCACGACGTTCGTCCCACGGATCGGGTCCCGGTCGTGGTGGAAACGACACAGCGACCGGCCGGACTTCGAGGTCGACGGCCCCGAAGAAGGTAGTCAGGTGACGCGGGAGTCGCGCCGGAACTGTGCCGGCGGTGTGTTCAGTTCCCGGCGGAACGCGCGGCTGAAGGCCGCGACCGAGGTGTATCCGCTTTCGGCGGCTATGTGCTCGACGGTGTCGTCGCTGTCGCGGAGACGGCGTGCCGCGAGGTGCATCCGCCAGCGCGTGAGGTAGGTGGCGGGACCGTCGCCGGTCGCTGCTTCGAATCGCCGGTTCAGCGTCGTGCGCGACACGGCTGCTTCCTTCGCGAGCGTGGCCGCGGTCCAGGCGTGGGACGGGTCGCGGTGAATCGCTGCCACAGCGGAGACGACGGCGGGGTCGCGGAGGGTACGCCACAGGCCTGATTCGCATTCCGTCTTGCCGTTCGCCCAGGATCGCAGCGCGCAGGCCAGGAGTACGTCGACGAGCCGATCGATGATGACCCGTGAACCCGCGCCGGGCTCGGTCAGTTCGAGGTCGAGCAAGTGCATGGTCGCCACCGTGCGCGCGTCGGTGGCTTCGGCACGAATGTGGATTACCTCAGGGAGCTGTTGAAGCCACGGCAGCGGCGCGATCATGTCGCGGGAATAGGACGCGGCGACCAGTTGGACGGTGACGTCGTCGGTGCCGAGCCTCATGAAGTCACCGCTGTGCTGCGCCTCGGCGACGGCCCGGCCATCGCAGATCGCGGCCTCGGCGGACGGGGAGGAGGCGATGACGTGCGCGATACCGGAGGTGAGCAGCATGATGTCGCCCGCGGCGAACGGGCGTATGCCGTCTTCCCTGGTGAGGAGAACTCCTTCCCCGGAGACGACACCGTAGAGCGCGGCGTCCGTCCACTCGGGTCGCATCATGCCCCAGTCGCCGCCCGCGACGATGCGCAATCCCGAGCTTGCCTTGATGCCGGACGCGGCGAGCACTTCGGACAGGACGTCCACGCTCCCACCCTAGAGCGAATGGGTCAAACGGACAAGTTAGCGCTCCATTGTGTCATTGTTCGGCCCAGATCTGGTGTTTAGGCTCTTGGTAGCAGGTTTCACGGCCAACTGGCGAAAGGCACAACCAATGAGTGACACCGACGTGGCTGAAGGTCCGCTACCGGTCGACATCGCGACCTCGACCGGCCCGGTCGCCCTGGTCGGTCAAGCCCGGATCCTCCCGGGGAAGGAAGCCGAGTTCGAAGGGCTGATCCGCTCGATCCTGCCGAGGATCCGGCAGGAGGATGGGAACGTCCACTACACGGTCAACCGCTCGCACGAGGACGCCTCGACCTATCTCATCTACGAGGAATGGGAGAACGGAGCTTCGATCGTGAAGCACGTTCAGCAGCCGTTCATGGCCGAGTACTTCGGGCAGGTACCCGGACTCATGGCACCCGGCGCCGACGCGCCCGGATGGAGTTCGCCCCTCTGAACGCGCCCCTCGCCGGCTCGGGCCGTGGTCCGCCCGGGTCGGCGTGACTGCGAGCCTCGACATCGGTCGGCTTGAATTGCACACCGAACGGCTCACCGGCGGTCTGCACGATCTGCCGGTCACCTGGTGACCGCCACGGTGTCACCACTTCCGCACTGAGAACCGACAAGGCAGTCACCACCATGAGCAACCCCGTGTCGTCCAAGGATTCCCCAGTCGAGTCGACGTCAAGTCCCGGGCGCGGGTTCGACATCATCCTGCACGGCGCGACCGGATTCGTCGGACGCCTCACCGCGAAGCACTTGGCATCCGCGGCGCCCGGCGCCCGGATCGCGATCGCTGGACGGGATGAGAGGAAGCTCCTGGCCCTGAAGGACGAACTCGGCGTTCGATGGCCTGTCATCGCGCTGGACATCGACGACAGCGCCGCGGTGCAGGAACTGGCGGCCTCCACCCACGCGGTCGCGTCCGCCATCGGGCGCCACGGCCTGCCGCTCGCCCTGGCCTGCGCTCGGCAAGGCACTTCCTACGCCGACCTGAGCGGCGAGGTCCCCTTCGTCCGACGCAGCATCGCCGAACTGCACGACATCGCGGTCACGACGGGTGCCCGCATCGTCCACGCGTGCGGCTTCGACGCAGTCCCGTCGGACATCGGGACCTTCTTGCTCGCCGAACGGGCACGCGCGGACGGGGAAGGCGGCTTGACCAACACGATCCTCACCCTCGAATCGCTCAGAGGTGGCCTCAGCGGAGGGAACCTGGACTCCAACCACGCACTCGGCGAGGCACTCAAAACCGATCCCGCGCTACGCGCCGCGATCGCGGACCCGTGGGCGCTCGCGGCGACCTCCCAGGAGCCTTCCCCGTGGGACGCCGACCCCGCGAAAGCGTTCAAGGATCCCCTGACCGGCCGCTGGCTCGCCCCCGCGCCGGGAGGCTCCTTCAACAGCAGGCTCGTACGCCGCAGCGCCTCGCTCACCGAAGGCGGGTACGGCGATGACTTCCACTACCGCGAAGGCATGGGCGTCGGCACCTCGCCCACGGCGCACGCACGGGCCGTCACGGTCGGGTTCGGCATGTCGCTGATGAAGTTCGCCCTCACCTCACGATCCGTCCGACCGCTCATGACCCGACTCCTGCCACCTGGCTCCGGTCCTTCGGAGAAGGTTCAGCGCAACGGCCACTTCCGCGTGACGATCCACACCCGCACTTCCACCGGCGCGCGCTACGTCGCCACCATCGCGGCCAAGGGTGATCCCGGCTACTCGGCGACGTCGACCATGCTCGGTCAAAGCGTCCTCTCCCTGGGAACCGATCCCCTCACGTCGGGTGGCGGTGTGCTCACCCCCTCCGTCGCCATGGGCCACCACCTCGCCGACCGACTCTCCGCGCAAGGATTCGAGATCTCGGTGGAGCGGGCGTGACCGAATGCGACGATCGCCCTCAGTGCGCCGGCAGGCGAAAACCGCTGGCGTGGAACACGATCGGCTCGACCTCGGGGTGCGGGTCGACGCTGTGCACCCGCAGCACGGCGATGAGGTGATCGCCCGCGAGCACCTCCCGCTCGATCGAGCACACCGCCCGCAGCGCGGCCTCGTGCAGCAGGAGGGCGTCGCCGTCCGCATCGTGGGCGAGGCCCGAGAACCGGTCGCCCTCGCGAGCGGCGAGTTGGCGGACGACGTCGCGGTGCCCCTCCCCCAGGACGCTGACCCCGATCCGCGAGGCCGAGCGCAGGATCGGCCACGTGCCGGAGGTGTGCGCGACGCAGATCGAGACGAGAGGCGGGTCCAGGGAGACCGAGGTGAAGGAACTGGCCACCACGCCGGTCGGCTTTCCGTCGACCAGCGCGCAGATCGCGGTCACGCCGCTGGGGAACATGCTGTAGGCGTGCCGGAGCGCGTGCGCGTCCGGCTCGGACTTCGCCTTCACGACCACCGTCACGCCTCCATTCCGGACAGAGCGACCGCACCGGCCGACGGGGGTCGTGCCCGCGGGGCGGCGATCGGCGTTGCCAGGACACCGATCCCGTCGCGCTCGACCGGGGTGTCCCCCTCGTTCGATACCCCAACCCGCTCCAGCGGGAAGACCTCGACGAGTTCGGGCGGGATCGTGAGCGGCTCCCGGCGCAGGTCGGCCCAGAAGGCGTCCACCGGAAGCGGGTCGCCGACGACCAGACCGGTGATCGAGGCGCGCAGCAACACTGCGGCGGGGAAGGTGAAGATCGAGGTCAGGTCGCTGTGCAAACCTTCGGAGCCATGTGACGCACGTCGTCGTTCTCGGGGACGCGGGTGAGCAGTTGGTGGGTGCGCGGCGGCGATGAGGACCGTGAAGTGCAGCCATCGCTGCGCGTCGATCGCGATTCCCGAGAGGGCGTCGGCGATGACGATGCCGCAGGTCAGGACTTCGACGGTCAGCACGTAGAGCAGGACCGGTCGCGGGACTGTCCATACCGACCAGCCTCGGATACGCAGGGTGATCAAAGATCGAGACAATCGGCTCTTGGTCGAGGCCATGCGGGTGGCGATGCTGGACGAGGTTCGTGACACCCCAGCACTCGCGCGGGACGAATTCGGCCTGGGGTCAGGTCGTGAGTTGTCCTGCGCGGGCGCTTTCCTCCTGGACGCTTTCGTGGTCGACCTCTGTGCGCCGTCCCCCGATCTGGTCGTCGGTGCCGGCTTGTGGTTGGCGATATCGACTGGTGACGACGTCACTGCTGCGCGTCACAGGTGACGCTTGTCGTGATGGCTGGTTCGCGGTTGGGCCGATGCTTGCCCCTGACCGAACATTAGTTGCAGACAGCGACGATTCACGGTCTTGGACACGCTGATCACTCAAATGCGCAGCACCAAGTTTACTCAGCGCGACGATGCCGTCGGTATTGCCTAGCCTGAACGAGTGACAGTCCGAACGAGACCTTTGAGGTTTCGTAACACTGTGAGCAAAAATGCGTCATGGCAATCCGCAGCCACCCGACCAAGCAAGGGTTCACCGTGAGCCCGACTCCCCCGCTTTGGGGAGCCGGGCCTCGTCGACTCGGAACCGCGCGAAGGATGCCTGACCCTGGCGGGAATCAGACCGACTTCCCGACAGTTGTCCGCGATAGTGCGGCACGCCGGCGGCTCGGCCGCCACAGTTAGTTACGCGCTCCGGGGAGGGAGCACCCCACAACCGTCGAACGACGTGACATTGCCCAGGGGGGGCTCATGACGAAGTCCGCAGACATGCAAGTCCGGTGTATGCCGGGCGCGCGATACCGAGGAACGGCACTAAAGGCGAGGCGGCGCGGGTGAGCCATCAGAGGGCCGGAAACCTGCCTGCGGAGGTCACCAGTTTCGTCGGCCGGCACGACGAGTTGCGCGATGCCGAGGAACTCCTGGCTCGTGGCGTGCGGCACGTAACGCTGACCGGCACGGGCGGTGTCGGCAAAACCCGTCTTGCCATCAAGGTCGGGCGGCGGGCAGCGGAACGGGGAACCTACAGCCACGGTGTCTGGCTGGTGGCGCTGAGCGGGTTGCAGGATCCCGATCTTCTGGCGCTGCAGATCGCGGAGTCCTTGGGCCTGGTCGACAACTCCTTCGACATCGATGTCGAAGCCGCTACCACCAGGTTGATCAACGCGTTGCGCGAGCGCCGACTGCTGCTGATCCTGGACAACTGCGAGCACCTGTTGCCCGCGACTCGCAGGCTGGTTCGGCGACTGCTCGAAGAGTGCCAGGATCTCGCTGTGCTCACGACGAGCCAGGAGCGGCTCAAGTTGCACAGCGAGCACACCATCCGACTACAGCCCATGGTCGTGGGGACCGAATTCCTGCCCGGTGACCTGCCCCCTGAGGAGAAGTACCGTCCGGCCGTTCAGTTGTTTCTTGATCGTGCCGTGGCAACCGGTGATCTCGTGACTCATGAGGATATCCCGGTCGTCATGGAGGTCTGCCGACTTCTCGACGGGCTACCGCTGTCGATCGAACTCGCCGCAGCCAGGTTCGGCGAGATGTCGATCACCGATTTCCGCGATCAGTTGGCGAAACGACCCGACGGCCTCGGCCAGACGGATGGACGCTTCGGGTTGCTGGTCGACGGCGATCCCACCGGTAAACGCGCTCACCAGTCACTGCTGTGGACCTTGGAGTGGTCGGTCGAGCGGTGTTCCCCGGCCGAGCAGTTGTTGCTGGCGAGGCTGTCGGTCTTCCCGGACGAGTTCGGGCGTGCCGCGGTCGAGTCGGTCTGCGCCGGCAACGGGATCGACCGCGAGGAGGTCCAGGACCTGCTCTCCGGTCTGGTGAACAAGTCGTTGCTGATCACCAAGACCGGCCGCTTCACCCGACGGACGCGCTACCGGCTGCTCGGCACGATCGCCCAATTCGGCAGTCGCGCGCTCGGCGATGACGGCACGCGTCGTGAACTGCACCAGGCCCACGCGGACTACTACCGTGACGCCCTCCGCGAAGCCACCAGTGACTGGTTCGGCCCTGATGAGGTCAAGTATCTCGGAGAGATGCGCGAGGAGTGGACCAACCTTCGTGTGGCGATCTCCTTCTACGGTTCCCAGCCTGGCCAAACCGCGACGTCCGCCGAGATGGCGGCGGCCTTGGCACAGAGCCGGGTGGGCGTGTTCGCCGGCCTGCTGGCCCAGACGCGCCATTTGCTGGAACAGGCCATTCGCGCCCACGACGAAGAGCCGACTCCCGCCCTGCTGGCCGCTTTGCTGAACTTCGCCTGGATCGCCCTTGTCCTCGGCGAGGGGACGATGGTGACCCCCACCTTGCGTCGTGCCCGGACGATGGCGAAGCAACTGGGAGCGGAGGACTCCGGCCCCGTGCTGTTCGTCGAGGGTACCTACCTCAAGCTCGCGGAACCGGATCAGATGCGAGCCCGCGGTTGCATCGACATGCTGACTCGGTCCCTCGAAGCGTCACAGCGATCGTCCCCGCCGGGCGAGACCCACATGGTGTTGCTGTTTCTGGGGATATCGTCCTGTTTCTACGGAGACAGAGCCATCGCTGACGATGCGTCAGCGCGAGTTCTGGATTCGGCAACAGCGCAAAATGCCAAGTGGGCGATCTCGTGGGGGCTGTGGACCCGTGGCCTCTTCGAGTTCCTGCACGGTGATCCACGCGACGGGTATCGGTTGGTACAGCAGTCCTTGGCGATGCAGTACAGGATGGGCGACACCTGGGGGCCGGTGTGGGGGACGTGGCTGCTGGCGTGCATCGCGGCCGCGCTGGGCGTCGGTGAGCTCAGCGCGGTGCTGTTCGGGGCGTCGGAGCGGCAGCGGCAGGACTGCCGAGTGGTGATGTCCGGTTTGTTCCCGTGGTCGTATCTGCAGAAGCAGGCGTACACGCGGGTTCAGCGGGTCCTCGGCGGTGCCTTCTCCGAGCATTTCGCGCGCGGGCGGGAGATGCGCTCCCAGCAGCTTTCCGTGGCCACGTTGGAGGAGCTTCCCGAGGTGGAGCTTCGCTCGGGTGTCGAGGGCGACACGGTGCTACCCGGTGGGGTGTCGGTGCGCGAGTACGAGGTTGCGGGGTTGGTGGCCGAGGGGTTGAGCAGCAAGAAGATCGGCGATCGTTTGCACATTTCTCCGCGGACGGTGGACCGGCATGTGGACAACGCGCGGGTCAAGCTCCGTTTGGGTAACCGTGCCGAGTTGGGTGCGTGGTTCACGCAGCAGCGTGCTCACGCTTCCGCGAGTGGAAGCTGACTCGACGGGGCGTTCACTCGGGGGCGAAGTTCACTCGGGCCGCAGGATCACCGGCAGGTCGACGAGCCCCTTCATGATCGCCGACTGCTTCTGGGTCAGCGGCCGCTCGGGCCGCGACAGTCGCGTGCCGGGAAACCGCCGGGTGAGCTGAGTGATCGCGGCGACGGCCTCCAGACGGCCGAGTGAGGCACCCAGGCAGTAGTGGATGCCATGTCCGAAGGCCAAGTGGGTGCCCTTCGAACGGTGAAGATCGAACCGTTGAGCCTCGGGGAACGCTCTCGGATCGCGGTTGGCGGAGGACAGGCACACCAGAACGATCTCCCCCGCGGGGATGGTGGTCGCGTCGATCGTGAAGGGCTTGACGGTGACGCGGTGTGTCGCCATGCGCACCGGGCTGTCGAACCGCAGTACCTCCTCCACCGCGGCACCCGCCAGTGTCGGGTCGGCGACGACGGCGTCCCAGCAGGTGCGCTCGGCCAGCAGTGTCCGAACGGTGTTGCCGATGAGGTTGGTGGTGGTTTCGTGGCCCGCGACGAGCAGCAGGAACGCGACCGCGATCAACTCGTCGTGGTCGAGCCGGTCCGTCTCGGTGGTGTGGATGAGCGCAGACATCAGATCGTCGCTGGGGCGGGCGCGCTTGTCGTGGATCAGGTCCTCGAAGTAGGCCGCCATCGCCGTGGAGGACGGCTCGACGACGTCGGGCATGTCCTCCATGAGGTCCGCGGTCCAGGATCGCAGCGATGCTCGGTCCGCGGCCGGTATGCCCAAAAGTTCGCAGATGACCGTGACAGGCAGTGGGAAGGCGAGATCGGCGACGAGGTCGACCTCGTCGCGGGTGGAAAGAGCGTCGAGCAGGTGCGAGGTGATCTGCTCGATGCGCGGCTGCAGAGCCATCACTCGCCTGGCGGTGAATTCCCCCATCAGCAGTTTGCGTTTGCGGGTGTGCTCGGGCGGATCGGCGAAGAGCATCGAGGGTCCGAACATCCCGCTCATGAACGTGCCTTGACCGGCCGCGGCCTGCTTGGCGCGCATGACCTCGGTGAGGGTTGCCGCGTCCTTGCCCAGTCGAGGGTCCGTCAGTGCCGCGCGGGCTTCCTCGTGGCGGGTGACGACCCAGACTCCGACTCCGTTGGGCAGGACCGCGTGGTGCACCGGGCCGTCCGCGCACAGGGCGTCCTCGACTTCGAGGTGCCTGTCCCAGTAGCCCTTGCTGAACAAGGTGGGTGTTGATGTCGACGCCACGGTGGTCCTCCCCCGCATGACTGCCTGTCCGAGTGGACGGTGGCAGGCGTGGTGTGCTTGTCGGCACGGTGAGAGGAGGCCTGACGGGTC
>DATMCA010000493.1:0-4419 GCA_035559015.1 Umezawaea sp.
CGGGCTTGGCGAAACCGGTGGCCAGCTTGGCGCGCAACCGGTTGTCGCCGATGCCGATCGAGCACACCAGCCCGGTCTCGTCCTCCACCGCCCGGCGAACGTCCTCAGCAAGCGCTTGCGGGTCCTCCGTCCACGCCCCGAGGAACCCCTCGTCCCAGCCCAGGACCTCGACCACCACGGGGAACGTCCGCAGCACCGCGAACACCTCCGCGGACGCCCGGTCGTACGCGGGCGGGTCGGTCGGCAGGAACACCGCGTCCGGGCAGCGCTTCTTCGCCAGTCGCAACGGCATTCCGGAGTGGACACCGAACTCGCGCGCGGCGTAGGACGCGGTGGCGACCACGGCCCGTTGCGCCGGGTCGCCCGAACCGCCGACGACCACGGGCTTGCCGCGCAGCTCCGGCCTGCGCGCGACCTCCACCGCGGCGATGAACTCGTCGAGGTCGACGTGCAGCACCCAGTACGGCTCGGGCATGTCGGCCAGTATGCGGTCGTCCGCGGCGACGCACCCGGCGAGGACCGAGGCCGTCAGGACTGCGGCGCCGCCGCTCCCGCCAGGGACTTCCCGGTCTCCAGCAGCGTCTTGAGGTCGCTGATGATGTACGACCAGCCGCCGCCCGCGCCGGGGATGTTGCCCGCGACCTGCTCCGCCGCCATCGGGGCGCCGCCGACCTCGTGGGTGACGGTCAGCCGGACGGACCCGTACTCCTCGACGATCTCCCAGGTGAGCCTGGTGAAGCCCTCGGCGGTCAGCTCGGGCGAGAAGTTGGCGCGCCAGGTCTGCACGAGCTTCCGCGGCGGGTCGGACTCGACGACCTCGCCGTCGATGATGACGTCGGGGGCGCCGTGCTCCTTCATGGCGTCGCTGGCGGTGACGCTGTAGGCGCCGCCGGGGCGCAGGTCGTAGTGGCTCGGGCACTCGTAGCCGTACTTGTCGTTCCAGTCAGTGCTCGTGATCGCGTCCCACACCGCCTGCGGGGTCGCCTTGATCCACACCCTGTTCACCTGGACGGTGCTCGTGCTCATGTCGTGCCTCCAGCTCGGCCTTGAGGTCGGCGAGCGCCGAGACGCGGCGCTCGGTGTACTTGTCGATCCACCGGTCGTGGATCAGGCGGATCGGGACCGCGTTGAGGTGGTGCAGCTTCTCCCTGCCCGCCTTGCGGGTGACGACGAGCCCGGCGTCCTCCAGCACCCTCAGGTGCTTCATGACGCCGAAGCGGGTCATCTCCACCTCGGCTTCCAGCTCCGTGAGCGTGCGGCCGTCACGGTCGAAGAGCAGGTCGAGGAGGAACCGGCGGGTGGGATCGGCGAGCGCCTTGAACACGCGGTCGTCGTCGGTCACCCCGGAAGAATAGGTGACCATATGGTCACATGTAAAGGCGTGAAAGAGGGGCCGCCCGGACGGACGACCCCTCTTCGGTGTCGAGTCGGTCGGCGCCGAGTCAGTTCCAGATGGAGTTGACCCACTCCGGGTGGTCGATGAACGGGTTGCGGTTGTGCTGGAGGGTGTCGTAGATGACCTGGTTGCGGCGCTTCTCGAACGTGCTGGGCGGGTCCTGGGTGTTCCACTGCTTCAGCACCGACAGCTTGCCGATGTACGGGTTGCTGCCGTTGTTGACGCTGTTGTTGACCTCCAGGTTCGGGAAGCCGTCGGTGCCCTCGTACCGGATGGCCATGTAGAAGATCATCCGGGCCACGTCGCCCTTGTCGGCGTTCCGGGGCTCCCACGAGTCGGAGTCGGTGTAGTTGCCGGGCGCCTCCGTCGACTGGGTGCCGCCGAGGTCGAAGTCCTTGTTGCCGCGGTCGGAGTTCACCGTCACGTCGGTCGGCCGCAGGTGGTGGACGTCCGTGCCGGGGCCGGTCGAGGTGCCGAAGTCGCCGTGCGACTTGGCCCAGACGTGCTCGCGGTTCCAGTCGTCCGGGTTGCCGCCGTTGAGGCTCTTGGCCCGTGACGTGCCGGAGTACAGCAGGATCACGTTGTTCGAGTTGTTCGGGTCCTGGTCGGTGAGCTTCAGCGCGTCCCAGACCTGGTCGTAGGTGAGCTTCGTCTGCGGCGTGATGATCTGGTTCAGCGACGTGCGCAGGGCCGTGCCGGACTTGCCGATCGCGTTCTTGTAGTACGTGCCGTCGTAGTCGCCGGGAGTGCCCGTCGGCGGGGTCGTGGTCGTCGTGGTCGTCGGCGGGGTCGTGCCGCCGCCCGCGAGCGCGAACGCCGTCGGCGAGGTGAGGCCCGCGTGCGAGAAGTACGCGCCGAGCGGGCCGGTGACGTCGAGCTGCTTGCCCAGCAGGCTCGGGTTGGACTGCAACCCGTACGCCGCCCGGAAGGACGCGGTGATTTGGACGTAGAGCATCTTCGACGTGCTCGTCTCGCTCGCCGAGTCGGCGAGGGCGAGGGCGTAGTCGGAGGGGAAGTTCGAGCGGACGACGGTGTTGGTCGCGGTGGGCTGGCCGACCACGTAGCCGCGGACCGTCGCGGAGGAGCCGGTCTGCTGGCCGATGGCCTGGGCGACGGTGAGCGGCGCGGCGGCTGTGGCGGGTGCTGCCTGCACGGCGGCGGCGACGACCGCCGCCACGACGAGCTGGCCCACCGCGTTCCACCCGGTGGCACGGGATTTCAGCACGGGCGTGTCCTCTCCCGAGGGCGTGCGCTTCCCGTGGGCAGGGATCCACGGGATAACGCAGTGTGATTAAACGTCACACGATGGGATGAAGACTGCCATGAGATTCGCCACCAGCGGATGAACGATACGGAGCAATCCGGTGTCGGAGTGGCTCAGTCCAGGTGGCGGATGTCCGGCCACAAGGAGGCCCAGGACTCCCCCAGACCGGTGCACACCCAGACCCGGCCGCCCTGCTCCTTGTTGCGGACGCCGTGGGCGTTGTCCGTCGTCGCGACCTGCCGGACTCCTCCTCGGCAGGCGCGCACGGCCCACGCCGGCGGCTCGGTCCTCTTCGCCGGCCCCACCAGCACCACGGTGGTCGCGGTCTCCGGCGGCGGCCCCCAGTCGCCGTAGCCGCGATACCCGCTGTACACGGCGGGCAGGGCATCCTCGGCCGCGTACCGCTCCAGCGCGGCGGCTTCGCCGAAGTTCTCGGTCAGCACCACCGCGTGCTCGCGTTGGGCCGCGGGCAGGGCGCGGTAGACGCCGGTGACGGTCTCGGTCATCTCCGGCCAGCCGAACTGCTCGGCGGTCAGCCCGTTGAGCCGCACGACCGGGATGGTCGACAGCCCGTCCACCGGCACGAGCGGCAGCGCCAGCGGTGCGACGAACGCCGCCGACGCGCCCAGCAGCACCCCGGCGGTCACGCGACGACCGGTGGCGCCGCGGTCCAGCCAGCCGTCGACCGCCAGGCCGCCCGCGGCCAGCAGCGCCGGGTACGCGCCGAACAGGTAGAGCGCCGACCCGCCCGCCGCGATGAAGGCCACCGCCAGCAGCAGGTAGGCGACCCCGAGGAAGCGGAACGCGGGCGTGCGCACGAGCCGGACCAGGCCCGCGATCCACAGCGGCGCGAGGAACGGGCTGACGTACACCAGTTGCAGCGGCACGAAGGACAGGCGGGCGCCGTTGCCGCCGCGTTCGCTGATGAGGCTCGCCATCTCGAACTGCGGCCACCCGTGCTGGGCCTGCCACCACAGGTTCGGCGCCCACAGCGCGAGCGCCAGCACCACGCCACCGAGGAACCACGGGCTGCGCAGCAGTTCACGCGGCCCGACGACCGCCAGGCCCACGACCAGCGCCACCGCGACGGCCGCGATCTGGTACTTGTTCAACAGCCCCAACCCGAGCACCGCGCCCGCCACCAGCAGCAGCCGGTGGTCGCCGGTGCGCAGCACCCGGACCACGATCCACACCAGCGCGGCGGACAGGCAGATGTCGATCGTGGTGGTGTGCAGCATGTGACCGGGCACCAGCACCAGCCCGGACACCGCCGCGGCCGACGCGGCGACGAGCTGCGCGCGCGGCCGTCCGCCCATCTCGCGGGCGATCAACGACACGAACAGCACCGTCAGTCCCGCCGCGACGGCGGCCGGGATCCTCAGCACCACCAGGGAATCCGGCGCGACGAGGTCCATCAGGTGCGCCAGGAGCGGTGTCAGCGGCGGCTGGTCCGGGTAGCCCCAGGCGAGGTGTCGGCCCGCGGCCAGGAAGTACAGCTCGTCGCCGTGGTAGCCGTACCCACCGGCGAACGCGACCAGCGCGACGGCCACCAACCCCGCCACGCCGTACGACGACCGCGACCGTGCGGGCGCGTCGACAACCATGTCCATGTTTCTTCGTCCCCCTCGTTTCGAGGACACAAAGCTAGGAGTGCCAACGGGTTTCCACGATGGGGCCGACACCAGTGGCCGTGGTGGGGCCAGCACCCCTGTCGAGTGGGAGGATCGGGGTGTGGATGCGGAGCGTGGAGACCCGGCTT
>DATMCA010000494.1:0-15976 GCA_035559015.1 Umezawaea sp.
CGGCTACTACGACGCGTACTACGGCTCGGCGCAGAAGGTCCGCACGCTCATCTCGCGGGACTTCGACGCCGCTTTCGCGACCGTGGACGTGCTGGTCTCGCCGACCACGCCGACCACGGCGTTCAAGATCGGCGAGCGCTCCGGCGACCCGATGGCCATGTACAAGGCCGACCTCTGCACCATCCCGTCGAACCTGGCGGGCAACGCGGCGATGAACGTCCCGAGTGGACTGTCCGCCGACGACGGTCTCCCCGTCGGCCTCCAGATCATGGCTCCACCGCTCCAGGACCACCGCATGTACCGGGTCGCCGCCGCCTACGAGGTCGCCCGCGACGCGGCCCAGGGCGGTCCGCTCATCCAGCGCGTCCCGCAGTTGGAAGGGATCTGACGATGAGGAAAGCCCGAGGGATCATGGGCCTGCTCGGCGCGGTCGCCGCCGCCGCGAGCGCCTTCTCCACCCTGCGCACCGCGAGGGGTGACAAGGACAAGCTGGCGCTCGCCAACGCGGCCGCCAGCATCGCCGTCGCGATCACCGGCGCGGCGCTGGCCGTGCGAGGTTTGCGGAAGGACGGGAAAGCGTGACGAGCGTTGCTGACCTGATGGACTACGACGAGGTCGTCACGCGGTTCGACCCGATGTTGGGCTTGGAGGTGCACGTCGAGCTGCACACCAAGACCAAGATGTTCTGCGGCTGCGCCAACGAGTTCGGCGGCGAGCCGAACACGCACGTGTGCCCGGTCTGCCTGGCCGCGCCCGGCGCGCTGCCGGTCGTGAACGGCGTCGCGGTCGAGTCGGCGATCAAGATCGGTCTCGCGCTCAACTGCGAGATCGCGGAGTGGTGCCGCTTCGCGCGGAAGAACTACTTCTACCCCGACATGCCGAAGAACTTCCAGACGTCCCAGTACGACGAGCCGATCGCGTTCAACGGCTACCTCGACGTGACGCTGGACGACGGCGAGATCTTCCGCGTGGAGATCGAGCGCGCGCACATGGAGGAGGACACCGGCAAGTCGCTGCACGTCGGCGGCACGGCGGGTCGGATCCACGGCGCCGAGCACTCGCTGCTCGACTACAACCGCGCCGGTGTGCCGCTGATCGAGATCGTCACGAAGATGATCCCCGGCACCGGTGAGCGCGCGCCCGAGGTGGCCCGCGCGTACGTCAGCGCGCTGCGCGACCTGCTCAAGGCGCTCGACGTGTCCGACGTCCGGATGGACCAGGGCTCGCTGCGCTGCGACGCCAACGTCTCCTTGAGCCCCAAGGGGACCGGTGTCCTCGGCACGCGCACCGAGACGAAGAACGTGAACTCGCTGCGCAGCGTCGAGCGGGCCGTGCGGTTCGAGATGACCCGCCAGGCCGCGATCCTCGCCGAGGGCGGCGAGATCGTGCAGGAGACGCGGCACTTCGAGGAGGCCTCCGGCACGACCCGCGCGGGTCGTCGCAAGGAGACCGCCGAGGACTACCGGTACTTCCCGGAACCCGACCTCGTGCCGATCGCGCCGTCGCGCGAATGGGTCGAGGAACTGCGCCTCACGCTGCCGGAGATGCCCGCGCAGCGCCGCAAGCGCGTCCAGGCCGAGTGGAAGCTCACCGACGCCGAGCTGCGCGACCTGGTCAACGCGGACGCGGTCGACCTCGTCGCGGCCACCGTCGAGGCGGGTGCCACGTCCGTCGAGGCGCGGTCGTGGTGGGTGTCGTACCTGATGCAGCAGGCCAACACCCGCGGTGTGGAGCTCGCCGCGCTGCCGATCACCCCCGCGCAGGTGGCGAAGGTCGTCGCGCTCGTCAACGAGGGCGCGCTGACCAACAAGCTCGCCCGCGAGGTCGTCATCGGCGTCCTCGACGGCGAGGGCGAGCCCGAGCAGGTCGTCGAGGCCCGCGGGCTCAAGGTCGTCTCGGACGACTCGGCCCTGGAGAAGGCCGTCGACGAGGCGCTGGCGGCGCAGCCGGACGTGGCGGACAAGATCCGCGACGGCAAGGTCGCCGCGGCGGGCGCGATCGTCGGCGCGGTCATGAAGGCCACCAAGGGCCAGGCCGACGCGAAGCGCGTTCGGGAACTCGTGATCTCCCGCTGCTCCTAGTTATTCCACGTCGGAGGCGTTGTCCGGTCCGCTTTGTGCGGTCCGGACAACGCCTCCGTTGTGTTAGCGGATTGCTCCGATCGGGTGGTGCCAATCGGTCACTATGATCAGTAAACCCTGGTCAGGCGTGATCTGAGTCTTATTTTCGGTCGCTATGGGTGAAAATACTCATCGAAGATGCGTCCATCTGTGTCAGGCTTAGCTCGTTCGCCAAACCGGGGGGTTTGGGAATGATCATGAATGAACCGGATCAGGTAACCGACCCGAACGGGTCGCCTGTTGTTAGGGGAGAACAACTCATGGCTGCTGAAACCGACCCGAAGCTCATCGAGGAGATCGACGGGATCGTTCCCCAGGACGAGACCACGCCTGGCGGGACCCCGGAGACTCCTGGTCCGGTCAATCCCAACGGCGGGCCGTACCAGACGCAGACCCAGCCGCAGCCCGCGAACTAGCGGCTCCGGAGGCCGGATGCCGTCGGCGAGCGGGTGTAGCCCGATCAGCCTGCGGTGTCCGGCTTTCGTTTGTGCTCTGATATGACGGTGGCTGTGTCGATCCGCGTTGCGTCGTCACGCGGTGCGTCCCGTGTCGATCCCGTTCGCGCAGTCGAACGCGCGCGTGAGTTCTACCGCCGCGCTCGGAAGGCCGCGGTCGCCAACCGCTACCTCGACGCGGCGCGCCTGCTCGAACGAGGGCTGGCGATCCTCGAAACACCCGGCGTGGACCTGGACCAGCGCTTGGAGCTGCGCACCAGGCAGCTCGTCACGCTGTCCTTCTGCCTGGCCGAGATCGGCAGCCTCGACGACGGCCTGACCCTTCTCGCTTCCGCTCGTCACGACCTGGCCGCGTTGTCGGACCAGCGGATGCGCGACGAGCTCTACGGCCTGCTCGACTCCAACCACGGCGTCCTGCTGTGCCGCGTGGGTCGGATCGAGGAGGGCATCGAGCACCTCGACCTGCACATCGCCTACGAGGAACGCCGCCTGGCCGAGCACAGCGACGACCCGAGGCAGTGGGTCGAGTTCCTCATCATCTCCTTGTCCAACAGGGGGAACGCCTACGGCGAGGTGCACCGGACCGCGCAGGCCACGGCGGACCTCGACCGGGTCGTAGCCCTCGCGAAGAGCCACGACTTCCCCATCCGCGCCGCCATCGCGACCCACGCGCTCGGCAACGTGCTCCAGCGCGCCGGTGACCTGCCCGCGGCGTTGCAGCGCTACGAGGAGGCCAACCGGGCCTACCAGGAGCTGGAACCGGGGATGCTGCTCCGCCTGCGGATCGACCAGGCGGAAGCCATGATCAGCGCGGGCCTCGTCGACGAGGCGGGTCGCCACCTGGACGAGGTGCTGCCGGAACTGCGCAGGCAGCGCATCGGGCAGGACATCGCGGAGGCGGAACTGCTCCGCGCCGCGGCGGCCCTGCTGGACGGGGAACTCCCGACGGCGAAGCGGATGGCGAGTTCGGCGCAGCGCAAGCTCTCCCGTCGGGGCAGTCCGGCCTGGGCGGCGGTCGCGGGCCTGATCGCGCTGCGCGTGGACGTGCTCCGAACGCTCGACAGCCGTCGACCGTCCGAACGGGTGGTGGAGCGCGCGCTCCACCTCGCCGAGCGGCTCTCGGCGCTGAAGCTGCGCGACCAGGCGGCCGTCGCGCAGGCCCTCGCCGTGCGCGTGGAAGTGCGCCGCGGCAACACCGACCGGGCCACCGAGCTGCTGCGAGCGATGCCGCGCACCCGTCGCACCAGCACGATCGACCAGCGCATGCTCGTGCGCCTGTCCCGCGCCGAACTGGCGCTGGCCACCGGTAACCGCCGCGTCGCGCTCGCGCAGGCCAAGGCCGGGTTGGCGGAACTCGGCCGGATGCGCGACCAGATGGGCGGTCTGGAACTGGTGTCCGGCACCGCGCTGCACGGCCGTGAACTGGGCGAGCTGGCGGTGCGGCTGGTGCTGGACGACTCCGGTTCCGCCGCGGTGGCCAAGCGCCTGTTCACCTGGCTGGAGCGCACCCGCGCCCAGATGTACCGCTACGAGCCAGCCGAGTCGGCGGTGGACGCCGAACTCGTCGAGAGCATCGCCGAGGTCCGCCAGCTCAGCCGCGCCCTGCTCCGGGCCCGCCTGGACGGTCACCCCACCTCCGCCCTGGAGGTTCGCTTCGCCACGAGCCAGCGCGACGCCATGCGCCTGGGCTGGAGCGCCAGCCCGTGGGGCAAGGCCCGCCCGGTCGCCGACCTCAAGGAGGTCCAGGCCGAACTGGGCGACCGGGCGATGATCAGCTTCGCGTCGTCCGACGACGACATGGTCGCCATCGTCGTGGCGGGCGGTCGGGTCCGGATGGTCCGGCTCGGCTCGGCGTCCGCCGCGACCGAGGCCGCGCTCCGCCTGCACGCCGACCTCAACGCGCTGGCCCCCGACTACCTCCCCGCTCCGCTGGCCGACGTCATCGCCACCTCCGCCCGCCGCCAGGCGGATCTCCTGGACCGGCAGCTCCTCCAGCCGTTGGCGCACCTGCTGGGCGACCGCGAACTGATCATCGTCCCCACCGGCGCCCTGTACGTCGTGCCGTGGGGCGTGCTCGCCCAGTGCAAGTCCCGGCCCACCACGGTCGTCCCCTCCGCCACCGCGTGGCTCGCCACCAGCCAGGCCGCGGTCGACTCGGCGGTGGGCGTCCTCCTGGTCCGCGGGCCCGGCCTCCAGGCCGCCGAGGGTGAGATCGACAAGCTCGCCGGCTTCCACCTCGACGCCACCACGCTCGGCGGCGTCGAGGCCAAGGTCGGCACGGTGCTCGACGCGCTCGACGGCGTCACCCTCGCCCACATCGCCGCGCACGGCGAGCACGAACCCGAGAACGCCCTGTTCTCCCGGTTGGAGCTGGCGGACGGGGCGCTGTTCGCGCACGAGGTCGGCCGGGTCAGACGGCCGCCGAAGCAGGTCGTGCTGGCCGCGTGCGAACTGGCCCTCAACCGCATCCGGCCGGGTGACGAGGCACTGGGGTTCGCGGGCGCGATGCTCGCCAGCGGCGCGCACACCGTGATCGCGGCCAGCAGCCGGGTGGGCGACGAACCCGCCGCGGCGGCCATGGGCGACTACCACCGCGGCCTGGCGTCGGGCTCCTCACCGGCCGTGGCGCTCGCCGACGCGATCGCGATCGACCCGCTCCGCCGCCCGTTCGTGTGCCTCGGCTCGGGGTGACCGGGTTCGAAGATCCGAGTCGTCGTGAACGTCGTCCGGTCGGCTGGTGGGGTGATCGCCAACCGTTGCCGAGCCGTCGGGTCCGGAGACGCCCGGCGAGGATCAGGGCCACCGCGCTAGTCCTTGCTCCCACCGCTGGAGCTGTCCCGCACCACGATCACCACGCGGTCGTCGCTGGAGACCGGCGCGCCGCCCGCGGTCTTGTTCACCGTGCCCACGAGCGCCGTGTTGTCGTCCAGCGCCACCAGCGGCCCGATGCGGCCGAAGCCGTTCTCCTTGTCCAGGAACGGTTCCGGCTTGCCGGTGAAGCTGCCCTCGGCGTTCATGGCGATCAACTGCGTGCCGGGGGCGTTCGACGTGGCGACCCACATCATGTTCGACAGCGACGCGCACCCGCCGACGCCCGGCTTGTCCGGCCACGTCCACGCGGCCGCGCCGAGGGGCTTGCCGAACGTGATCTTGTAGAGCACGTCCGCGGTGGCGGTGGAGTCCGTGACCCACGTCTTGGTGCCGTCCGCCGAGACGCACACACCGCCGGGGGAGCGGAAGCCGCTCGCGACCACGGCGGAACCGGTGGTGGGGTTGCCCGTCGCGGGCCGGCCCGCGGCGTCGATGCGGAGCAGCTTGCCCGCGAGCGAGGCCGGGTCGGCGGCGAGAGCGGGGTTGCCCGCGTCGCCGGTCGCCACGAGCAGGGCGCCCTCGCGGTCGTAGCTCAGGACACCGCGGTTGCCGGTCGCGCCCTTCGGGATGCCGGTCAGCACGGGCTTCGGCGTGTCGCCGGGGGCGATCCGCATGACCCGGTTGTCCGTGTCCGTGGTCAGGTAGACGTAGACGAGCTGGTCCTCGCCGTACGTCGGCGAGAGGGTCAGGCCGGTCAGGCCGCCGTCACCGGTGGCGTCGACGGCGAAGCTCGCCACCTCGACCGGGGGGACGTCCTTGCTGACCTTGAGCAGCTTGCCCGTGGTGCGCTCGGTCGCCAGCGCCGTCACGACGCCGGTCGACTGGTTCACGTCCATCAGCGCCACGCCGGAGACGGGGTTCAGGCAGGTGGCCACGACGGCGGGGTTGAAGTCCTTGCAGCCCTCGGGCGGTGGCACGGACGTCGGCGGCTGGCCGCCCTGCTGCTGGCCGCCGCCCTGGGGCAGCCCGCCCGGCATCTCGGGCGTCGGGCCCGCCTGCGGCGTGAGCTGCGGCTGGGCGCTCCACCCCGCTGCCGACGGCTGCTCCGGGAAGTCCGCGCAGCCCGCGGCGAGCAGGCCGATGGCCGTGCTCGCGAGCACCGCGCGGAGCAACCGCTGAGGACGTGACACGGGAAGTGACCCTAGGCGCGAGGCCGTGAACCCGGGGTGAGCGGCGACGGCGGGTCCAGGTCGCACAGCGCCCGGTGCACGGCGTCGACCCGGTCGACCAGGAGCAGCAGCTCGTCGGCGAGCACGTCCGGGGCCTCCAACGGGAGGAAGTGGCTGGTCGGGAGCACCCTGACCCGTGCCTGGGGGAGCGCGCCGGCCGGTCCGGCCATGCTCTCCGGCGACGCCAGCACGTCGTACCGGCCCGCCAGGACGGTTGTGGGGCACGTCACGCCCGCGAGGTTCTGCCGGGGCGTCTGGCCGAGCGCGAGCGCCAACGTGAAGTACCAGCGCCAGTCGTGCAGCAGGAACCGCTTCATCGACCCGGCCACGGCCTCCGGCGCGCTCGACGACAGCATCAGCCCGCTGTGCCGGAGCAGGAACGTCGTCACGTCGTTGATCGGCAGCCGGTGCAGCACGAGGTCCAGCAGCGGACCGGCCGCGCGCAGCGCCTTCGTGCCGGTCAGACCGATGAGCCTGCGCACGTCCGACGGCAGGCCGGAGATGCCGAGCATGCTCTCGAACGAGTCGCCCGGCGCGCCCGCGACCAGCATCAGCCCCGACACGCGGTCCGGGTGCCGCAGCGCCAGCTCGGCCGCCACCGTCACGCCCATCGACCAGCCGAGCACGACGCACGACTCGACGTCGGCGTCGTCCAGGACGGCGACGGCGTCGGCGACGTGGTCGGCGAGCGCGATCCGCGACTCGTCCTCCGGCCGCTCCGACCCCATCGTGCCGCGGTGGTACCAGCTCAACGCCCGCACGCCCGCCGACGGCAGCAGCAGCGCCGGCCACGTCTCGGGGGTGGTGCCCAGACCGGGGCACAACAGGACTGTTGGGCCTTCCGACGACGTGCGCCACACCCGGATCCGCGTGCCGTCCTCGCTCTTGACGTCGTGCTCCTGCATGGGACGAAGTGTGCCGTAGGTTTGCAGCTGTGGCGCTACCCACCGGTGGAACCGGAAATCAGGTACTGGTGTTGGTCCCCGACGACTACGGCGTGTCGGTGCTGTCCTCCGTGGACGGTGTCAGCGCGATCCGCTACCAGCCGGGCGATCCGCTGCCCCCGGAAGCCGCCGACGCGCGGGTGTTCGTGCCGAAGTTCCTCCAGGGCACGAGCCCGAGCGAGATCTACGCGCAGCTCCCGAAGCTCGAACTGGTGCAACTGCTCAGCGCGGGCGCGGAGCGGTTCGTCGGCCAGGTCCCGGAGGGCGTGCTGCTCTCCACGTGCCGCGGCGCGCACGGCGGCAGCACGGCGGAGTGGGCGATCGGCGCGCTGCTCGCGATCTACCGCGAGTTCCCGGCGTTCGAGGCCGCCCGCCAGGAGCGCCGCTGGGACTACCACGTCACCGACACCCTCCAGGACAAGCGCGTCCTCGTCGTCGGCGCGGGCGACCTCGGCGAGCAGTTCCGCCGCAGGCTCGAACCGTTCGACGCGACCGCGACGCTCGTCGGCCGCACGGCCCGCGACGGCGTCCACGGCATGGACGAGCTGCCCGCCCTGCTGCCGGAGCACGACGCCGTCCTGATCGTCGTCCCGCTGACGGACGAGACCACGCGCATGGTCGACGCCGACTTCCTCGCCGCCATGCCCGACGGCGCGATCCTGCTCAACGGCGCCCGCGGCCCCGTGGTCGACACCGACGCCCTGCTCGCCGAGCTGACCAGCGGCAGGCTGCGCGCCGCGCTGGACGTGACCGAGCCGGAGCCGCTGCCCGCCGAACATCCACTGTGGACGGCACCCGGCCTGTTCCTGACGCCCCACGTGGCGGGCAGCTGCACGGGCGCGGACCGCCGCTCGTACGCCGTCGTGGCCTCCGAGGTGGCCCGGTTCGCGGCCGGTGAACAGCCCGCCAACCTGGTGAAAGGCGACTACTGACCCCACTGGTCGGCATCTGCGCGGACCGGTCAGGCGGAATGGGCTCTCGCCAACGCCGCCGGAGTCTCCTATCGTGCCGGTTCGTGGCTACTCACGACGATCGCTCGGCGAGCTCCGGCGGTTACCCCGACGACGGCTTCTACCCGGCGAGCGGTTCGAGTGGAGGCGTGCACCACTTCGACGACGGAACGCAGTCGTTCGACTCCTCCACGAAGTCCTTCGACAACACCGGCTACACGCCGCTCGACCCGGTCACGTCCCACTACGAGGACGACGACGACCGCCGGGTCTTCGGCTGGAACGGCGGCACCGACCTCGGCCTGTTCGTGCTGCGGGTCGGCCTCGGCGCCGCGTTCGTCGTGCACGGCCTGCAGAAGGTGTTCGGCCTGTTCGGCGGCCCCGGCATCGACGGCTTCGCGAAGTTCCTGGAGTCCTCCGGCTTCCGCGAGGCCCGGATCCTCTCCTGGGTCACCGGCATCACCGAGCTGGGCGGCGGCATCCTGCTGGTCTTCGGCCTGTTCACCCCGCTGGCCGCGGCGGGCATCCTCGGCGTGATGGCAAACGCCATCGTGGTGAAGTGGGGTGGCGGCTTCTTCGGCGCGCCCGGCGTCGAGCAGGAGTCGTCGTTCGCCGTCATGGCCTTCGCCCTGCTGTTCACCGGCCCCGGCCGAGCCGCCCTCGACTACGGCCGCTCCTGGTTCCGCCGGCCCCTGTTCAGCGGGTTCATCTTCCTGATCATCTCCGGCGCCGCGGTCGCGACGACCCTGTACGTGTTCCGGTCGGTCTAGCGCTCAACGCCCGCGGGCCCGTGGCCGATCTCGGCCACGGGCCCGCAGGCGTTGAGCGGGGACTACCGCGAGGGGTCGCGCACGGCCCCGGTCGACGCGTCCGTCGTGAGCCGCGCGTACGCGCGCAGCGCCGCCGTCACCGGGCGGACCCGGTCCACCGGCTGCCACGGCCGTTCGCCGGCCTCCATCTTCGCGCGGCGCTCGGCCAGCACGTCCTCGTCCACCAGCAGTTCGAGCCTGCGCTCGTGCACGTCGATGAGGATCCGGTCGCCGTCCCGCACGAGCCCGATCGCGCCGCCACCGGCCGCCTCGGGCGACACGTGCCCGATCGACAGCCCCGACGACCCGCCGGAGAACCGCCCGTCGGTGATCAGCGCGCACTTCTTGCCCAGCCCGGAACCCTTGAGGAACGCGGTCGGGTGCAGCATCTCCTGCATACCTGGGCCGCCCGCGGGACCCTCGTAGCGGACCACGAGGACGTCGCCCGCCTGGATCTCCTTCTTCAGGATCACCGACACGGCCTCCTCCTGGCTCTCCACGACCCGCGCCGGGCCCTCGAAGTGCCACAACTCCTCGTCGATGCCCGCGGCCTTGATCACCGCGCCGCGCTCGGCCAGGTTGCCGCGCAGCACCGCCAGGCCGCCGTCCTTGGTGAAGGCGTGCTCCACGTCGTGGATGCAGCCCGCCGCCGCGTCGGTGTCCAAAGAGGACCAGCGGTTGGACGTGGAGAACGCCTCGGTGGTCCGCACCCCGCCGGGGGCGGCGTGGAACAGCTCCACGGCCCGCTCGGACGGGTTCGGGCCGCGGACGTCCCACTCGGTCAGCCACTGCTCCAGCGACGGGCTGTGCACCGAGTGCACGTCCCGGTGCAGCAGGCCACCGCGGTCCAGCTCACCGAGCAGCGCGGGGATCCCGCCCGCCCGGTGCACGTCCTCCATGTGGTAGTCCGAGTTCGGCGACACCTTCGACAGGCACGGCACCCGACGGCTGATGTCGTCGATGTCCTGGAGGGTGAAGTCGATCTCGCCCTCCTGCGCGGCGGCGAGGATGTGCAGCACCGTGTTGGTCGAGCCGCCCATCGCCATGTCCAGCGCCATCGCGTTCTCGAACGCCTTGCGGTTCGCGATCGTCCGCGGCAGCGCCGTCTCGTCGTCGGCCTCGTACCAGCGGCGGCACAGCTCCACGACGGTCTTGCCCGCGTCGACGAACAGCTCGCGGCGCGCGGCGTGCGTCGCCAGCGTCGACCCGTTGCCCGGCAGCGCCAGCCCGAGCGCCTCGGTCAGGCAGTTCATCGAGTTCGCGGTGAACATGCCCGAGCACGACCCGCAGGTCGGGCACGCCGACCGCTCGACCTCGTCCAGACCGGCCTGGTCGACGTTCGAGTTCGCCGACGCCGAGATCGTCGTGATCAGGTCCGACGAGGGGATCGCCACCCCGTCCACGATGACGGCCTTGCCCGCCTCCATCGGCCCGCCCGACACGAACACCACCGGGATGTTCAGCCGCAGCGCCGCGTTCAGCATCCCCGGCGTGATCTTGTCGCAGTTCGAGATGCACACGATCGCGTCGGCCTGGTGCGCGTTCACCATGTACTCCACGGCGTCCGCGATCACCTCCCGCGAGGGCAGCGAGTACAGCATCCCGCTGTGCCCCATGGCGATGCCGTCGTCCACCGCGATCGTGTGGAACTCGCGCGGCACCCCGCCCGCTTCGCGGATGCCCTCGGCGACGATGTCCCCGAGGTCGCGCAGGTGCACGTGACCGGGCACGAACTGCGTGTACGAGTTCGCGATGGCGATGATCGGCTTGCCGAAGTCGGAATCCGTCATGCCGGTGGCGCGCCAGAGCGAACGGGCGCCTGCGGCGTTGCGGCCGTGGGTGGTGGTGCGGGACCGGAGCGGGGGCACGGCTCCTCCAGAATCTGGGAACAGCTAGAGATGATCAGACGCCTGGTGGGCGTGGCTTTCAGTGGTTCCGGTGGCTCAGACGTTACTCGCGCGCAGCTCAGCGGTGACCAGGAGAGCGGCCAGTGCGAGCGTGATCACGTGGACGACGGTGCACCACAGGCAGATCTTGCCGATGAGGAAGACCTCGGCAGCGATGAGGTACACGACCATCAGGACACCGACGCCGACCGAACCCAGCCTGGCCCAGCCGATCCACGGGTTGGTGCTGCGCCAAGCCTGGGGGAGGCACAGGAGGGTGAGGAAGGCGTAGAAGGCGGTGCCGAGGTCGGCGACCGGGATGCCGAGCAGCTTGGACTGGTCGCTGCTGGTGACGGAGGCGCAGTCGACGAGGGTGTTCTCGGCGCAGACCAGGAGGTCGGTGGTGCTGTAGTGCGCGATGGTGAGGTAGGTCGACACCGCCAGTCCCGCTACGGCCAGGAGCAGGCTGATCAGGGGGACGCGGGAAGTCTTCAGCACGGGTCGACTTTACGTAGGGCCTGGGTTGGGCTGGTGTGAAACGTGCTGGTTGGGCACTCGATCGGGTGGTTGTCGGGGGGCTTTAGGTGTGTGCCGGCTCAGGTGGTGGGTCGCCCTGCCGTTCAGGTGCGGTCGGCGCGTTCCCGGTCGGTGGCGGTGTCGTCTGCCTGGTCCGCCTCGGGAGTTGCGGTCTCCGCTGCTTCGACTTCGGTCTCGGCGACTGCGTCGGCCTCGACCTCGGCCGGCTCCTCCGTCGGAGGGGTCTCGGGTTCCGGTTTTGCCGTGGGGGCGGTGATTCGGCCGCCGCTGACCGCTGCCAGGGCCGGGAGGTGCATCATGCGGACGGCTGGGAGCTTGATGAGGCTGTCGTCCGACAGGGCGATGCTCAGCCAGGACTTCTCGGTGAGCTTCACGGCCTTCACGTCCGACCAGGCCACGGTCTTCTTGGAGAACAGGCCTCGGGCGGTGATGGTGTCGTTGGTGACGGTTGTCCGGTTGCGCACCACCCACACCGCGAACGCCAGCGGCAGGGCGTACAGGACCTGCATGCCGGGCACGGCGAACGCCACCGGCGTCACGCAGATCAGCCCCACTCCGGAGGCCAGCAGGGCGACGGCGGGGATTCGGAAGACCAGCTTGTCCACGTTCGCCATGGTCGCACCGTTCAACCGAGCGGGTGACTTCGGGCTGGATACGTGCAGCACGTCACGTCCACGATCCGGGATTTCGATCCCGCCCAGTTGACGATGTCGAGGATTCACCGTTAACGTCACCGCCATGCAGCGCACGCTCGTTCTCGTACTTCCCAGGCGCGTCGACGCCTAGGCAGTAGCAGCTGCGTCGACGCGCGACCCTCGTACGACCCGATCGGGTTGTCGAGGGTTTTTTCGTGCCCGGACCCCCAGGTGGGCCCACCACCGCATCCGACACCACGAGGCAGACAGATGACTAGCGCAACCTCGCGACAGGCCACTGGCGAGTCGCCCCGCCCCGGCCCGCGGCCCAAACCGGCCCCGCCCAGCGGAGCACCGATCCGCGTAACCGGTGCCCAGTCGCTCGTCCGTTCACTCGAAGCCGTCGGCTGCGAAATCGTGTTCGGCATTCCCGGCGGGACGATCCTCCCGGCGTACGACCCGCTGCTCGACTCGACCAAGGTCCGGCACATCCTCGTGCGCCACGAGCAGGGCGCGGGTCACGCCGCGACCGGGTACGCGCAGGCCACCGGCAAGGTCGGGGTGTGCATGGCGACCTCGGGTCCCGGCGCGACGAACCTGGTCACCCCCCTCGCGGACGCGAACATGGACTCCGTTCCCGTCGTCGCCATCACCGGGCAGCAGAGCCGCCCGCTGATCGGCACGGACGCGTTCCAGGAGGCCGACATCTGCGGCATCACGATGCCGATCACGAAGCACAACGTCCTCGTGACGGACCCGGCGGAGATCCCGCGGGCGATCGCGGAGGCGTTCCACCTGGCGTCGACGGGCCGACCCGGCCCGGTGCTGGTGGACATCCCCAAGGACGTGCTCCAGGAGATGACGACGTTCTCCTGGCCGCCGGAGCTGCGCCTGCCGGGCTACCGCCCGACGACGAGGCCGCACGGCAAGCAGGTGCGCGAAGCCGCGAAGCTGATCGCGGCCGCGAAGAAGCCGGTGTTCTACGTCGGCGGCGGGGTCATCAAGGCGAACGCCAACGTCGAGCTGTTGAAGCTCGCGGAGTCCACGGGCATCCCGGTCGTCACGACGCTGATGGCGAAGGGCGCGTTCCCGGACTCGCACCCGCAGCACATGGGCATGCCCGGCATGCACGGCTCGGTCGGCGCGGTCGCCGCGATGCAGGAGGCGGACCTCCTGGTCGCGCTCGGCGCGCGGTTCGACGACCGGGTCACCGGCCAGCTGTCGTCGTTCGCGCCGCACGCGCAGGTCGTGCACGCGGACATCGACCCGGCGGAGATCTCCAAGAACCGCCGCGCGGACGTGCCGATCGTCGGTGACTGCAAGGAGATCATCACCGAGCTGATCGACGCCATCAAGGTCGAGGTCGAGCACTCCGACAAGAGGGTCGACCTGGCCCCGTGGTGGGCGTACCTCAACGGGCTCAAGGAGACCTACCCGCTCGGCTACGACGAGCCGACCGACGGCACGCTGTCGCCGCAGTACGTGATCGAGCGCATCGGCGAGCTCGTCGGCCCGGAAGCGCTCTACACGGCGGGCGTCGGCCAGCACCAGATGTGGGCGGCGCAGTTCATCAAGTACGAGAACCCGCGCACGTGGATCAACTCCGGCGGTCTCGGCACGATGGGCTACGCGGTCCCCGCGGCCATGGGCGCCAAGGCGGGCGCGCCGGACAAGCAGGTCTGGGCGATCGACGGCGACGGCTGCTTCCAGATGACGAACCAGGAACTGGCCACCTGCGCCATCGAAGGCCTGCCCATCAAGGTCGCCGTCATCAACAACGGCAACCTGGGCATGGTCCGCCAGTGGCAGAACCTGTTCTACGAGGGCCGCTACTCGCAGACCGACCTCGGCACGCACAAGCACCGCATCCCGGACTTCAAGCTGCTCGGCGAGGCCATGGGCTGCGCCGGACTGCGCGCGGAGTCCCGCGAGGAGGTCGACGCGGTCATCAAGCAGGCCATGGAGATCAACGACCGGCCGGTCGTCATCGACTTCGTGGTCGGCAAGGACGCCCAGGTGTGGCCGATGGTCGCGGCGGGCACCGGCAACTCCGAGATCATGGCCGCACGCGGCATCCGCCCACTGTTCGATGAGGACCTGTGATGACCCGGCACACCCTGAGCGTTCTGGTCGAGGACAAACCCGGTGTGCTCGCGCGCGTCGCCGGTCTGTTCTCCCGGCGGGGGTTCAACATCGAATCCCTGGCGGTCGGCCGCACCGAGTACCCCGACATCTCCCGGATGACCATCGTCGTCTCGGTCGACGAGCTGCCGCTGGAACAGGTCACCAAGCAGCTCAACAAGCTGATCAACGTGATCAAGATCGTGGAGCTGGAGCCGACCGCTTCGGTTCAGCGGCAACTGCTGCTCGTGAAGGTCAGGGCCGACGCCACGGTGCGCAGCCAGGTCCTCGAAACCGTGCAGCTGTTCCGGGCCAAGGTCGTCGACGTGTCGCCGGAGGCCGTCACCGTCGAGGCCACGGGCACGTCTGACAAGCTCGACGCGCTGCTCCGAATGCTGGAACCGTACGGGCTCCGCGAAATCGTGCAGTCCGGCATGGTCGCGATCGGCCGCGGCGCTCGCTCCATCACCGCCACCGCGGTGCGCTAACCACGTCGGCGGAGCCGACAATCAGACTCCAGTTTCCGCAGTCAGTGAAAGGGATGAAGTAACACCATGAGCGTCGAGATCTTCTATGACGACGATGCCGACCTGAGCATCATCCAGGGACGCAAGGTCGCCGTGATCGGCTACGGCAGCCAGGGCCACGCGCACGCGCTGAGCCTGCGCGACTCCGGTGTCGACGTGCGGATCGGTCTCCTGGAGACGTCGAAGTCGCGTGCCAAGGCCGAGGAAGAGGGTCTCCGCGTCCTCACGCCCGCCGAGGCGTCCGCCGAAGCCGACCTGATCATGATCCTGGCGCCGGACACCGCGCAGCGGCACATCTACGCCAAGGACATCGCGCCGAACCTGAAGGACGGCGACGCGATCTTCTTCGGCCACGGCTTCAACATCCGCTACGGGCTCATCGAGGCCCCGTCCGGTGTGGACGTCGCCATGGTGGCCCCGAAGGGTCCCGGCCACCTCGTGCGCCGCCAGTTCGTCGACGGCAAGGGCGTTCCCGCGCTCATCGCCATCCACCAGGACGCGACCGGCGGCGCGCAGGCACTCGCCCTCTCGTACGCGGCGGGCATCGGCGGCACGCGCGCCGGCGTCATCAAGACCACGTTCAAGGAAGAGACCGAGACGGACCTCTTCGGCGAGCAGGCCGTGCTGTGCGGCGGCGCGTCCGCGCTCGTGCAGACCGGTTTCGAGGTGCTGACCGAGGCCGGTTACGCGCCCGAGATCGCGTACTTCGAGGTCCTCCACGAGCTCAAGCTCATCGTGGACCTCATGTACGAGGGCGGCATCGCCCGCATGCGCTACTCCATCTCCGACACCGCCGAGTACGGCGACCTCACCCGCGGCCCGCGCGTCGTGAACGCCGCGGTCAAGGAGGAGATGAAGAAGATCCTGGGCGAGATCCAGGACGGCACGTTCGCCCGCGAGTGGATCGCCGAGAACAACGCCGGCCAGGAGAACTTCAAGCGCATGCGCGCCG
>DATMCA010000495.1:0-2732 GCA_035559015.1 Umezawaea sp.
CTTCGCGCCCTGCGCGAACTTCCCGATGGGTCCGCTCGCCCGGCTCGCGGCCGCGCTGACGCCGTTGACGAGGGTCTTCACGTCCTCCAGGCTCTTCAGCTGGATGGCCGCGAAGTCGGCCTTGATCAGCTGCGTGTCCGCCTTGATGACCTGGGCGTCGGTCTTCACGTACTGGGCTTCGGCCTTGACGTTCTTGGCGAACTCGGTGAACTGCCGACCGACCTCGGCCATCGCCTGCCGGAAGCCCGCCATCAGGTCGACCGTCGGGACCGGGGAACTCATGTGAACCTGCCTCCCTGTGCGGGCGCGCCGAAGAACGCGGCGAGCTGCGCCGGCGTCGTCACCACGACCTCCTCCTCTTCCTCGGCGCCGGGGCGCGGCACCGGACGGGGCCGCTCGGGCGGATCGGCGTGCTCGTCGGAGTTCGCCGTGGCGAACAGCCAGTTCCCGACGGCGAGCTCGTCCACCGCGCCCGCCAGCAGGTGCTCGGCCAAACCCCAGTCGGCCACGTCACCGTGCAACGCGCGCACCAGCGCGGACTCGCGCGGCAGGTGCCGGATCAGCACCCGCAGCCGCCGCGCCGACAGCCGTCCCCGGTAGTAGTCCAGCAGGTCCACCCGGTAGAACCGGAGCAGGTCGGCTTCCACGGCCTCGCCGTGCTCGCTCAGGAGCTCGTCGAGGCCGAGGATTCCCCCAGCGCCATACCGGTGTCCCGGCCGTAGGCCTCCAGCAGCGCCTGGACGTCCTGCACGGACAAGGAGTGCTCGTCGAGCCGCTTGAACTGCTCCTCGCCGAGCAGCACCAGCAGCAGACCGTCCAAATCGGACGGGTCGAGCCCGGCGAGCTTGGCCACCGCGTCGCGTGGCAGCTCGGTGGGCAGCGTGAACGACTCGCCGTCCAGTTCGAACTCCCACCGCTCGCCGAGCGCTTCGAGCCGTTGAGCCCGTGCGGCGTTGACGTTGTACTTCGCCATCCTTCAGTTCCCCCATCGAACGCGCTACGCGGGCTGTTCCTGGTCCTCTGCTTCGGCGGCGGCCGCCGCCGCGGTGTTCATCGACCACTGCGCCAGCGGCTCGAACCGGGCGTTGATCGGGGTCAGAGCGGTGAAGGTGATGCCGAGCTTGATCGCGGACGTCCTGGTCACCGACGTCTCGTCGGTCTCGGTGACCACCCCGCGCGGGATGTAGAACCGGTGCCGCACGTTCGGCCCGTCGCTGAACTCGATCCCGAGCGCGCGTTCGTCGACGCGGGGCGCGGCGGCGATCTCGTAGACGTTCGCCGTGGACGGTGCGGGGGAGCTGAAGAAGAACGGCAGGGTGTCGCTGTTGATCTGGAGCAGCGCGAACTTCACCGAGAAGTCCCGATCGCTGAACACGTAGCGGATCGCGGCCACCGACTGCCAGGTGTCCACCGGGTCGAGCTTGTCCTTCTTCACGAACTTCACGCCGTCGGAACTCGTGTAGCCGAGGTTGGCCCACGGCGAGTCCCAGGTCTTGGTGAAGTCCGCGGGCGCCGGCGTGTGCGCCGGTGCCACGTAGAGGGATCCGGTCCCCGCTACCCGGATCTCGTTGGCGTTGATTCCTGGCATGCCACCCCTCCTGCTGTAACCGTCGGGTCGCTCAGGCCGGTCGCAGGCCGATCACGACCGCGAACCGGTGCTTCATGAGGTACCGCATCGCGTCGGAGTGCCGTCGGTCGACCGAGAAGCACGGCCCCTGGATCTCCGTGGTGTCCGGCAGCACGACCCCGTCCGCCAGCGCCACCCTGGTGATCAGCGGCAGCAGACCGCGCACGGAGCACGCCAGCGCGTGCGCCGCGACCTTGTCCGGCCCGTAGGAGTCGATGCGCAGCTCCGCGAGGTCGAGCAGGTCGTCGTCGGAGAACCGGCCGCCCAGCCGCGTCAGGACCACCGCCCGCTGTGTGCCGTCGAACCCCGGCGGCGGCAGCGAACCCACGGGTATCCCCGCCAGTTCCCGGCGGTCCTGGAGGAAGCGCGCGACGACGCCCTCGACGTCGGGGAACAGCAGCGGCCGAACGTCGGCCGTGGCCGTGACAGTCATGCCGCCTCCCCCCGGAGCCCCCAGAACGCCCATCAACCTAGCCGAACAGCACGGGTGCGGAGAGGGCCGAACGGCCCAAGGTGCGGCACGATGAGGACCGGGCGTCGGGTCGGTGCGGCGCTGTCCGCGGCAGGGGAGGGCGTGTGGTGGTGGCACGGGTGCTGGTGGTCGGGCTCGATCCCGTGAAGCTGGAGGGGTGGGACCCGGAGCCCGTCCAGGCCGCGTTGGCTCGCGGTCGGGCGCGGTTCGAGGAGGAGCACGTCGAGGCGGACTGGTGCCTGCTCGCGGTCGACGACCACCTGGAGCGCGCGGTCGTGGAGGCGCTGACCGCGGCGGATTACGGGTGTGTGGTGATCGGCGGCGGCCTCCGCTCGCACGAGCCGATGGTCGAGGTGTTCGAGAAGGTGGTCAACCTGGTGCGGCGGCACGCGCCGGACGCGGCCATCGCGTTCAACAGCAGCCCGGAGGACTGCGTGGAGGCGGCACTGCGCTGGCTCTGACCGCCGGCGAATTCTTCCGGACGTGCCTCCACGATTCCCGGTGTCGGGAAGTCGGCCGCCGTTCCGGCTCCCACCATCCGCGATCGAGCGATTTCGAGGCGGATTCCGTTCACATGCGTGACCATTCACGATTGTTTCCCGCCGGGAGCCCGCGGCGGGTGATCGATTCGAC
>DATMCA010000496.1:0-2901 GCA_035559015.1 Umezawaea sp.
CAGCGCGGTCGCCCCGGTCATCGGAGTCGGCACCGTCATCCCGGCCAATTCGTCGGTGACCCAGGTCCTGCGCTTCAGCCCGACGGCCAACGGCTCGGCCAGCGGCAGCCTGTCGGTGACGCCCAACACCGGCCAGGGCGCCATCAGCGTCCCGCTCAGCGGCAGCGGCACAACCGCGGCTGACCCGCCCTTCCTGAGCATCAGCCCCAGCAGCGTGGCCTTCGGCTCGGTGACGGTCGGCAGCAGCGCCACCGCCAGCGTGGTGCTGACCAACACCGGCGACAGCAGCCTGACCCTCAGCGCGGTGACCCTGCCCGCGGCGCCGTTCAGCGCGGTCGCCCCGGTCATCGGAGTCGGCACCGTCATCCCGGCCAATTCGTCGGTGACCCAGGTCCTGCGCTTCAGCCCGACGGCCAACGGCCCGGCCAGCGGCAGCCTGTCGGTGACGCCCAACACCGGCCAGGGCGCCATCAGCGTCCCGCTCAGCGGCAGCGGCACAACCGTGACCGGCTGCGCCGATACCCTGCCGGCGGTGACGGCCACCGGCTGGCAGCGCAACGGCACGGCCATCGTGTCCGGCACGGGGGTGGAGCTCACGGCACCGATCAGCTATTCGGCCGGCACCGTCATCTACACCACCCCACTGCCCAGCGCCGGGTTGCGGGTATGCTTCGACGCCGAGATCGGCGGGGGCACCGGCGCGGATGGCATGACCCTCATGCTGCTCAACCCCAGCGCCGGGGCCGGCGCCCTCGGTGACAATGGCTCGGGCCTCGGCTACGGCACGCTGCCGGGCCTGGCCGTGGCACTCGACACGTTTGACAGCGGCACGGCCGACCCGTCCGGCAACTTCGTCGGCATCGCCAATGGCGGCAACGCCAACGGCCTGACCTGGCTGTCGACCAACACCGCCATTCCGACCCTCGAGAACGCCGGCCCGGTGCCGGTCGAGGTCCAGGTGGTCAGCGGCCGGCTGCAGGTCAGCGTGGCCGGCAGCCAGGTGCTCGACACGGCCGTCAGCCTGCCCAGCCAGGTGCTCCTCGGCTTCAGCGCCGGCACCGGCGGCCAGGCCGATCGCCACATCGTGCGCAACGTGCGGGTTCGGCGGCGCGACCGCGGCTGATCCGCCCTTCCTGACCGTCAGCCCCAGCAGCGTGGCCTTAGTGTGAGGGGCGGTGTGTCCCTAGGTGCGCGCCGCGAACACGAGCTCGACGGTCAGCCCGGCCGGCGCTTCGCGCGTACTCGCCGCGACGAGGCGCTGACCCTGCTCGTGCATTCGAGCCCGAAGCGCGGCGACCTTCCGATCGGCGGCCTCTCGATCAACCGCATGGATCGTCCGCCGAATCAGCTGTGACGGCGGTGGGGCGAACGGAAGCGTGATAATGGCGTCGTCCGGATGCAGCGTAGCGCGCATTCCGATGCTAGCCCCCTACCGGAACGGCACGGTGCGGCAGGATCGCTCGATGCTCGTGCGGCGACCGTCCGTTGCCATGCGTCCATCCGCCGGCCGGATCGATCACGGTGCTAATTGACGTCAGCCACGCGTAGTCCACGCCCGGATGCAGGGCATGCACGAGGGCCGCGTCATAGGCGGCGGGGTCCGGTCGTCGAACGGACAGGAGGATGTTGCCATCGTCCAGCCGCATCGACGGAACGAGCGGGTCGTAGAAGTCAACGGCCGCGCCGACGCCGTAGCTCGTTCACGATCTCGACAGCCGGCGACTCGCGCACATCCTCGACCCCCGGCTTGTATGCGACGCCGACGATCAGGACGCGTGCTCCCTTGAGCCGCGACCCGGCAGCCGAGAGTTCGCTGCCGACGAGATCGACCATGGCATGCGGCCTCGCAGCGATTGCTTCCATCGCCTCGGCGAGGATTGGTGCCGTTGCGCGCCGCGACCGCAGCTCCCACAGCAGGTAGTGGGGATCGCATGGAATGCAGTGGCCGCCAACGCCGGTGCCCGGGTAGAACGGCATGAACCCGTAGGGCTTGGTGGCGGCGGCGTCGATGACCTCTCGGGCATCGACACCGATGGTGGCGCAGACGTCGGCGATCTCGTTCGCGAATGCGATATTGACCGCGCGGAACGAATTCTCGAGGAGCTTCGACATCTCCGCGGCCTTCGCAGAGCTCACCGGGACCACGTCGTGCGTGAGGAATCGCAGGATGGCGGTAGCCCGCTCCAGGCAGCTTGGCGTGACGCCTCCGAGGATCCGAGGAACGTCCGCGTGCGGGATGGGGTTTGCCGGATCGATCCGCTCCGGGCTCGATGCCACAAACACGTCCTCGCCGACGGTGAATCCGCGAGCCCGCAGTGGATTAGCGAGCAGATCCTCCGTTGTGCCAGGGTAGCTGGTGCTGGTCAGGATGATCGTCTGGCCCGGCCGAGCATGGCGGACGGCATCGGCGCATGCGGCGCGCAAGAGATCCAGGTCGGGGTCACGATGGTCGTCGACGGGCGTCGGCACGCAGATCAGCACTGCGTCGGCCTCTTCCAGGGACTGAACGGATGATGTCAGGATGAAGTCGTCGTCGTCGATGTGCCGTTCCAGCCGCTCATGGTCGGCCGCGACGAGATCGACGCGGCGTTCGCGGATCGCCTTCAGGCGACTCTCGCTGAGATCGATCCCGACGATTCGAACACCGTTTGCCCTCGCGGCGAGGGCGGTCGGCAGTCCGACGTAGCCGAGCCCGAGGACCGCGATCGTCGGCAGCGGCGTCGCGACCTCGATTGGATGGGCAATGGAAGGTCGAGGTCTCGGGTCAAGGGAGACCCTCAATTCAGTCAATGGCGTAGCCGCTCGGTGCTCGGTCCCCCCGTGGCGAAGATGCTCGGGATGAGTTCCGGAGACCGATCCTCCCAGTACTAATGTACTAATGTCAAGGTCGTACATTTGGGC
>DATMCA010000497.1:0-3380 GCA_035559015.1 Umezawaea sp.
AGCCAACCAGGCACTCCCACCCCAACGCCGGATACCTGGTGCGCGGGGTCGACGAGACGCTCGAACACGTGGCCGCGGGCGGGGGAATCTCGTTCCTGGCCCGTTCGGCGACCGTGTTCTACTCACATCCGCAGATCAGCTACGTGCCCGTCCTGGACCTGGCGCCCGACCAGGTGTTCATCGCGGTGGCGGTTTCGCGCGCCTCGCCGGTGGTCGACGACTTCCTCGCCGCGGCCCATGCGACGGCCGACGTCACCGCGGAATGCGGTAACGACGAAACGTGGCAGCGCGGAGGCGGCGCCGGCGCACAGTAAGAACGATTTTCGGTGGGGACTACTCCTGGCTTCCACCATCGGATCCACTGAGGACGGTCCCGCGGATCGCTACCGGTGTCGTGGTCCCAGGACCTGACCACGCGGACCGCACCCGCGCCGCCGTGCGGCCCGGCAAGGGCAGTCAGCCCGACGAGGTGCGCGCTCAAGCGCGCGCCGACATCACGACCACCACTGGCAGAAGGAGTTTCGCAATGCGCATCGGATTCATCGGAGCAGGCAAGGTGACCAAGGTGATGGGTCGACACCTGCTGAACGCCGGTCACACGATCGCCGTCTGCAACTCCAGGGGGCCGGAGACGCTCGCCGGTATGATCGAGGAGTTCGGGCCGGGCGCGACCGCGGAGACCAAGGACGAGGTCGTGGAGAGCGATGTCGTGATCATCGCCGTCCGCTGGGTGCAGGCCGAGGAAGCGCTGCGGGGTGTCGACTGGAACGGTCGGATCCTGGTCGACGCCATGAACGCCCACGCCGAACTCGACGGCGACACCAGCTTGGCGGGGGTGACCAAGTCGCGCGCCGTGCTGGCGCGGGCCGGCTCGACGTCGAGTGAGCTGGTCGCCCAGTGGGCTCCGGGCGCACGACTGGTGAAGTCGATCAGCAACATGCCGATGGAGTGGATCGAGGACTTCGGCACCGACCGGCCGCGCACGGTCCTGTTCACGTCCGGCGACGACGCGGAGGCCAAGTACCTGGTCATGGACATGCTCAACGACATGGGTTTCGCCGCGGTGGACCTGGGCTCCCTCGCCGTCGGCGGGGCGATGCACGAGGTCGGGGCGCCGCTGTCCGGCCTTGAGTTGCACCTCGTCAGGCGGTTGCGCCCTGAGGCTCGCTGAACAGCCGGCCACGGCGCAGTACGCCTGCCCGTCGCAGGCGAGCACTCCCGGATCGGCGGGCAGGCCGGACCGGGGACGTGGTCCGGGAGGTTCCTCGCGGCAGGTCGCACAGCGGTGAGGGCGGGGAAGGCGCTGAGCAGATCGCCGCGGCACTCATACCGGATGGCCACCCGATGTCCGGCGAACTCGGCCACCACTGCGGCGGGAACGGCCGGATAGGGCCATTCCATTTCGTCTGGTCGTCCCTGGACTTCGCCGCCCAGCTCACCGGCGGCGCCCTGCCCGTGCCGCACTAGGACAGCAAGGGCGCCGTCGCGTCCTACATCGGACTGCGGCGCTCCGACGAGATGATGCGCGAGGAGGTCGACGGCTGGTACACCCACCACGTCTCCGTGCTCACCACCGCGCCCTACTTCGAGAACTTCCACCTCGGCCTGGTCCCGCGGCCGGCACCCTCCCCGACGGCCGCGACGGCCTCCTGTTCCACATCCCCCTGGGCGACGGCAGGTACCCGTTGATCGGCCTCGACGACATCGCCTGGTTCGCCACCCACACCTTCGACCACTGGCACGCCGGCGACTCGCACGACCTCGCCATCGCCGCCGACGCCCTCACCGGCCCCGAGATCGCCGACCACCCGGTGATGCTGCGGGGTCTCGCGACGGCCGGTTCTTCGTGTCCGGCAGGCCGGCGCACGCCATGGTCACCGACCCGAGAGCGGCGATCCGGCTGCCCGCGAGCGCGAGGTGCTCAGACCGGTCCTTGTGCGGTCTAGCGCGAACCCCGGAGTACCCGGCAGGCGTAGGGGACGATGTACGAGCCGTCGGGACGGCGGTAGTCGGCCAGCAGATCGATGAACACGCTGTGGGCTTGGGCCAGTCTGGCGGGCGCCAGTTCTCCGATCACCGCACCGAGCATGGCAGGGCCGGTGGCGAGTGCCCACAGACCCGACTCGTCCGGGAACGGTACCCGCCAGGCGAAAAGTTCACTGTGGACGGTGGCGAACCCGGCAGCGCTCAGCCATGCCTCGCGCCTGCCGGGCATGGCGAACTGCTCCTGCCGATCCATCGTGGCGCCGACCTGCGGGGGCAACCACGGGCGGACGGCCGCCGCCGCCGCGTAGGTGATGGTGTTCTTGCTGCCGGCATCCCAGGTCGCGATGGTGAAGGACCCGCCGGGGCGCAGCACCCGCGCCAGTTCGCGCGCCTCGGTTGCGGGGTCGGCGAAGGACAGCAGTCCGAAACGTGACACCGCGACGTCGGCGCTGTCGTCCTCGGCTTCGAGGTGCCGGCTGTCCATCACCTCGAAGCGGGCATCGGTCAACCCTCGTTCGGCGGCCTTCGTGGTGGCGATCCCGACCATCGTGGCGGACTTGTCCACGCCCAGCAGTCGCACCCCCGGATTGCGACCGAGCAGGGTGAGGCCCGGCTCGCCGGTCCCGCAGGCGACGTCCAAGACCGACGTGCCCGGTACCAGGCCTGCCATCCGCTCGACCATCCGCTCGGTGACCGGTGCGATGACCGGCAGGAACTGGTCGAAGTTCGCGGCCACCTGATTGAAATCGAAGTCATCTTCCAAGAAACCTCATCCTCTTCAAACCTTGATGGCGCGGGTCGATGAATAGATCTGCATTGCGCCGAACAAAGACCGCTATCGAGGCACTCACCCGGTCATGGGCGGCCTACGTCACCGGCGATGTGTTGCCCATGACCGGCGGTGTCGGAACGGGCTGCTGATCGACGGCAGTCACGGCTCAGAGAGCGATCCGCGCCAGTGCCCTGCCCCGCACGGTCACCGGACCGTCGACGATCCGGACGTCGAGCGACAACCTCGCCCGCCACTGGTCTCCGTGCGGCATGATGTCCTCGACCGTGGCCCCGCACCGGATCCATGCGCCCACCGGTGTGGTGGCGGCGAAGCGGACCTGGAACGAGAGCAGGTCGGCGACCGGCACCCATTCGGTGATCAGAAGGCCGAGAAAACCCATGGAAAGCATGCCGGGCGCGATGACGTCGGTGAGCCCGGCAGCGCGGGCCGCGTTCGGGTCGAGGTGGATCGCGTTGTGATCACCGGAGGCGACGGCGAACCGGGAGAGCAGGTCTCGGGTGATCAGGCGCTCGGGTGAACTCGGCAGGACGGTGCCGATCCCGACGTCGGCCAGGCTGAACGCCCTCACGCCCGTGCCTCGCCGACGGCCAGGGGACGGACC
>DATMCA010000498.1:0-3899 GCA_035559015.1 Umezawaea sp.
GAACACGACCATAAGGGCACCCGCCAGCCTTAGCGACTCACTGGTCGAACGGCCATGGCGTATCGCGGGGGTCACCGCCGCTTCAGCGCCGCCGAGATGTATCGCACCGACGTCGACTGCGCCAACTGAAGCGGCCAGTCGACCCTCACGCTCGATCTCGCAGATCACTCCGTACCTGGGCAACAGGAGCTGGTTAGTTCATCTGATGCAAACGGCGTGCCTAATGGTTCGCCCAACCGCATGGATTTCCACTGGCAGTTCCCCGGACCGACGCCATAGACGCTACGCCGCCGCCGGGACTTCGCCCGGCAGCGGTGGCCCTTCGGGCAGTTTCACCTCACGAGCGCGGGTGGTTTCGTAGCTTGGGCTGGGTGTCCAGCGACGAGTTCAGCCTGCGGTATTCGGACTTGGTGATCGGCGGCTATGACTGCGTGGATCGGATCGTGCTCAACGCGTTCTTCCCGCTCGGGTATCAGCCGGGCGGGTTGCGTACCTGGTGGCGACGGCTGCACGACGACGGCGACGCCGAGCTGGACAACATGCATCTGATGCGGATGGCGGGTCGGTTCGCCCGGCGGGTTAAGGCCTGGGGCGCGGCCAACGGCGTGCCGGTGATCTTCTGTAAGGCCGGGGAGCGCAAGCACCGCATCGCCGAGGCGTACCTGGCCACCCATGAGGTCGGCATCGGGGTGTTTTTGGTGCTGGTGGCCAAGGCACCGGCGCCGGTGTGGAAGGTGGCGCGCTCGTCGAAGACCGGCGCGATCGTGAACATCGAGAGGAAACGCGAATATGTCAACCACTACTCGTTCCACATCATCGACCCCGAGTGGGGGCACGTGACCATCAAGATGTCGGGGCATCCGCCGTTCGGCGCGCAGATCATCCTCAACGGCCACGAGTACGTGGCTCGGCAGGCTGCCGCGGCGGGGATAGCATTCACCAAGGTCGGCAACTGCTTCACCATGATCGTCGACCCGGCGGGCCTGGCCCGGATCGCAGATGCCTTGTCGCAGGATGCGGCTGTAGGGCGGCTGGGCCAGGTCTGCCAACGCTGGATCTACACCGCGTGCCTGTGCTTCGGGCTCGATCGCGACGAGCAACACCGCAGCGGATTCGGCTACGGGTTCGCCGTCTATCAGCTCGAGTACAGCCGCAACCTGATCTTCGCCGACGGCGCGACGATGCAGCGGGTCTTCGACACCGTGGTCGACCGGACCCGCTCCCGGCTGGATGTGCCCAAGATCCGCACCATCTTCGGCACCGCCCAGCGTCCGCGCCGCACCCGCAAACGCTCATCCACGATCGAAGCCGCAATCGAGACACCTACCTACGACCTGACCGTGTTCAAGCTGCACTTCGGGCGGCTGACCGGCAAGGCGTATACCAAAGGCGAACGCGTGCTTCGGTTCGAGGCGATCGCGCACAACACCGCGGAGTTGCGCTGCGGCAGGATGATCGAGAAGTTTCCCGAGATCGTGACCCGGCTGGCCGGCATCGTCGAGCGGTTCGCCACCGCGCTGGACTGTGTGGACACCGGATTCCTCGGCGAGGACATCCTCGACCGGCTGCCCTCCGGGTCGACCCTCGGTGCCACCCGGGTCGGCGGTGTCGACCTCAACAAACCCCGCATGCGTGACGCCCTGCGCGCCGCCCTGGCGCTGGCGCCAGCGCCGAACGGATTCACCGTCGCCGAGTTCACCGCCAAGGTGCACGACCTCACCGGTGTCGATCACTGCCGCTACACCGTCCGCCAGGCCGGCTACGACCTGCGCAAGCTGCGGGGCAAACAGCTCGTCGACAAACCCGGCCGAACCCGCCGCTACCACGTCGGGGCACCCGCCGCACGCACGATCGCCGCCCTGCTCACCCTCCGCGACCAGGTCATCGCCCCGATCCTCGCCGGGTTGCGCAGCCCGCGCATGGGACGCAAACCCGCGCACTGGACCCGCGTCGACCGCGACTACGAACGAATCCGTATCGATATGCAAACGCTCTTCAATGATCTCGCCATCGAAACGCCGCTAGCCGCTTGAGGATTCGGCACAAGCCCGCCATTCCACATCACCAACAAATTGTCGGAAGTCGATCGTCATGCGGCGCTGGCCGGTTTGCTTCGGGACGTCGAGCAGTAGGTCGTCTTGGCGTCCGCGGCAGCCGAGGTGGTGCTCAGCCTGAGGGTAGGAGCGCTGCGTCGAAAAACGCCAGCTCCAGGTGCATCGCCCGCCGGTAGGCCTCGCGCACAGCTGGCCTGTCATCGGCGTGTTCGTCGAGTAGTCGTTCCAGCCGCGATGCCAATGCCTCGAAGCTCGGGTCGGCGTAGGTCTGCACCCACTGCGCGTAGGGTCCCGCCGCACCCGCGTCCAGCGCCGCGCCAAGCCATGCGTAGAGCCGCATGCATGGAGTCATCGCCGCGAACACCATCCCCACCCCGCCCGTCGCAGCGGTCGCGAGCAGGAACTCGGTGTAGGCCAGGGTCGCCGATGCAGGCTCGACGCCGGCCATGTCGATGCCCCACCGGGCGGCGTAGGAGGCGTGCAATCCGAGCTCCTCCCGTACCCCGGCGAGCAGATCGGCCAACGCGAGCAGCGTGGGTGTGTCGGGGCTGTGAGCAAGGGCCAGGGCGTAGGCGCGGGCGAAGGACTCCAGAAAGAAGGCGTCCTGGGCGAGGTAGCCCGCGAAGATCTCACGGGCCAAGGAGCCGTCACCGAGGCGACACACGAACGGATGCGTGAGCGCCTCGGACGCCAAGTCGCTGTTTTCCGACCACAACTGAGTCGACAGCGTCATACCACGGCCATGTCCCAGAACGCCACCTCGTGTGACAGCACGTCGCCCACCAGCTCGTCGTGCCCGTCCAGGATCGCCAGCTCGCCGAGCGCGTCCACGTAGCCCGCAAAGCCCGGGGCAGTCCAGTGCTCCACGAACTCCCCGAACGGGGAGGTGCTCATCGACGCGGCGGAGGCCCACGCGAGCAGGTACACCCGTTCGAGGACCCACAGCGCCGTCACCGCCGCCTCGTAGGGCGCGGCATCCAGCCGCCCCAGCAGCTCGCCGTAGGCGAGCGTCGCCGGGAGCGCTGGCTGCCCCAGGTCAATCCCCCGCCGCGCGGCCTGGACCTCGAACCAGTCCAGCTCCGCAACCAGCGCGACGCATCCCCCGGCGAGCACTGCCTGAGCTGGCCGCGGCGCGCGTGCCAGCAGCCGGGCCTGGAAGGTGAGCAAGTCACCGACGAACAGGGCGTCCTGTCCCAACCACCGGTCAAACGCCGAGTCGGTAATCGTGCCCTCACGCACCGCATCAAGAAACGGATGCCGGGTAGCGGCGGTCCAGAGACGATCAAGCACGCCCCGAAGAATAGCCACGCTGGGCGTCCCGGCTGGGTGTGGCCGTTGAGGTCGGCGGCAACGTATCCGAGCTCCGGCCCGATCGCGGCGATCACTCACGCTCATCTCAAACGGCTCGCCGACCTCAACGGCCGCGCCGCATCCCGGGTAGTCGTTCCTTGGGCGACAGGCTTGGATGGAAGCGGCCAGCTGGGCCGCGTCGGGCATCGCGCTCAGTTGGCATCCCCGTTCGCCGGCGGACTCGGTGCTGAGGAGCCCTTGACTAGACCGGCCCCAATGGTTCGACACGCTTGAGGAACGAACGAACGGCGAGGTAGTCGGCGAGCGGTTGCTTGTGCTCCCCGCAGGCCACCCAGACCTTCTCCCGGTCGGGAGTGTGCAGCCTGGGGTTGTTCCACACAACCGCCCAAGTCGCGAAGGCCCGGCATGCCTTGGCCGAGCAGATCGCTGGGCTCTCATTCTCGCTCACCAGGCCAGTCTGCAGCCTTGCGCCACACCACTGGAAGTGGGCAGCGTTTCACACAAGCCGAACGTTTTTGGGACAGACCTGAAGCC
>DATMCA010000499.1:0-12502 GCA_035559015.1 Umezawaea sp.
CCGAGGTCCTCGACGTCGGTGTCGATCGGGTGGTTGCCCGGCACGCCGAGGTCGAACCCGCGCGCGTCGCGCAGCGGTGATTCCACCTCGTAGTCCCAACGGGCCCTGCGGGCGCGCGGGATGTCGGCGGCCGCCGCGTAGGCCAGCACCACTTGTGTCGAGGTCAGCACCGGGTTCGCCGTCGCATCCCCCGGCACCGAGATGCCGTACTCGACTTCGGTTCCCATGATCCGCCTCATACCAGCAGCCTACGGCGTCCGCCCCTGCTCGGGGCTATATGGCGTTGCCAATACTCTGCGTTTCGCCACGGACGAAAGGACCCGCGTTGAGCCCTGTCGAGGTGCCGCTGCTCGTCGTCGGAGGCGGGATCGGCGGGCTCGCCACCGCCCTGTCCGCCGCCCGCAACGGCCTCCCGGTGCACGTGCTGGAGCAGTCCGCCGAGTTCGGCGAGATCGGTGCGGGCCTCCAGATGGGCCCGAACGCGAGCCGCGCGCTGGACGCGCTGGGCGTGCTGGACGACGTCCTCCGGCTGGCCGTGCGGCCGGGGGCGGGCGTGCTGCGGGACGCGGTCGGCGGGCGCGAGCTGACCCGGCTCGACCTGGGCGAAGCCTTCCGCGCGAGGTACGGCTACCCGTACCTGGTGATGCACCGGGGCGACCTGCTCGACGTGCTGCTCGAGCACAGCCGGGCCCACCCCCTGATCACCCTGGAGGCAGGTCGGACGGTCGTGTCGTCCGAGGTCCGGGCCGACGGCGCCGACGTCACCTGCGCCGACGGGACCACGTACCGGACCCGCACCCTGCTCGCCGCCGACGGCCTGCGCTCCGGGCTGCGACGGCACCTGAGCGACGACGAGCCCGTGTGCAGCGGGTACGCGGCCTACCGGGGCACGGCGCCGCGCGGCGAGGACGCGTCCGACGACGTGGTGATCTGGATCGGCCCCGGCCTGCACCTCGTGCGCTACCCGGTCCGGGCGGGCGCGCTGGTCAACCAGGTCGCGGTGTTCCGCAGCCCGCGCTTCCACTCGGGTGAGTCCGAGTGGGGCGGGGTGGACGAACTGGAAGCGGCGTTCGCCGGGACCTGCGAGCCGGTGCGGGACGCGGTGGCGCGGGTGGGGCGCGACCGCCACTGGGCGATGTACGACCGCGAGCCGCTGGACACGTGGGTGACGGGACGGCTCGCGCTGCTCGGCGACGCGGCCCACCCGATGCTCCAGTACCTCGGCCAGGGCGCCTGCCAGGCGCTGGAGGACGCCGTGGAGGTGGGCGCACGGCTGCGCGACGACGTGGACGGCGCGTTGGAGGCGTTCCAGGGCACCCGCCTGCCCAAGGCGGTGCGCTGCCAGACGTCCGCGCGGCCGTGGGGCGACCTGTGGCACACCGCCGACCCGCTGCTGACGGCCGTGCGCGACCGGATGTTCGCCCTGCGCGCCGCCGACGACTTCACCGAGTTGGACTGGCTGTACGCGGGGCCGGGCGGTCCCGGCCCCGCGTAGGGCTCAGCCCAGCCGGTACGCGTCGAGGATCGTCTGCTCGACGGTGTTGCCCTCCCGATCGGTCGCCCTGGCCCGGAACGACACCGAGGTCGCGCCGGGCGGGTGGTGCACGACCACCAGCGAGCGGCCCAGCAGCAGCGTCGGCCACCAGGTCTTCCCGCTGTCGTAGGACACCCGCACGGTCAACGACCTCGCCGCGACGCCGGTCTGCGACGTCACCGCCACCGGCACGGTCGCGGTCCTCCCGGCCTCGGCGTCGGCCGGGTCGGGGCTGAACCGCACCGCCGACAGCGGTAGCGACGTGGTCCGGTCGGTGTGCCGCGACCGGAACGTCCACGTCGACGACACCGTCGAGCCCGCGTGCGTCGCGGACGTGGTCAGCCGGTAGTCCCCCGGCTCGGCGGGCAGGGTGAAGTCGGCCGCCGTCGTGCTCGACACCTCGCCGATCTTCTTGCCGTCGCGGTGGACGACCGTCGTCCGGGGGCTCACGGCGGAGAAGCCCGCGTTGCCCTCCTGGTCGCCGAACAGCGGAACGTCGACGTGCAGCGCGTCACCGGTCCGGCTCACCCACTGCCCCGCGTCACGGGTCGGCGGGAACGCCGGACCCAGCACCCCGCGTCCGGGGTGCTCGACGTAGGTCCTGCCCGGCCGGTAGTCCCTCACCTGCCCGCGCCGCTCGAACGTGGTGGTGAACCCGTCCTCCGCGAGGTCCCGACCGTCGATCCGCCACGAGGTGGACTCCGTGCTCAGGTACTCGTCGCGCGGACCGTCCACGGGCAGCGCGAGCCCGTGGTCCGCCACCGGTCCCCCGGTCCTCGGGTACGGCTTCACCAGCCGCCTGCCCGACGTGACCTCGGCGCGCACGTGCGCCAGGTCGGCCTTGGCCGGGGCGCGGGTGAACCCGTTCGGCCACGCGTCGGTCCCGTGGTAGGCGAGCCCGTAGAACGAGCCGCCGTCCCCGGCCCACTGGGTGCTGATCAACGTCCGGAACACCTCGTCCGCCGGAGCGGGCGGGCCGACGTTCGCCACCCGCATCCGGTTCAGGCTGGCGTCGCCGCCGGACATCGACCCTTTGCCCACCACGGCACCGGTGCCGAGCCGGTGGTCGTAGAAGACCGCCGCCCCGCGCACGAACGCGACGGGGTCGGGCGCGGAGATCCTGATCGGCTGCGCGGTCCGGAAGTCCAGGTCCACCACGGTGTCCCGGTCCAGCACCAGGGACGGCTGGACGAGCCAGTCGAACGTGGTCCCGCCCGCGGTGCTGTCGACCAGGTACCGGCCCTTCGGCAGCCGGACGGTGACGCTGCCGTCCGGCTCGTACGGCTGGATCGCCTCGCCGGTCGCGTAGCTGGTCACGGTGGTGCTGTAGTTGCCGGACGGCGCTCCCGGCCGCTGGACGTGGTTGAGCGTCAGGTCGTAGCTCTCCGCCTCGCGGACGATCGCGATCGGCGTGCGCACGGTCGTGCCGCCGCCGGTCGCGACGACGGCGCCGTGGTAGGTGCCGTCGTCCGTGTCCATGCCGGTGAAGCCGGTGAGGGACGCGGTCGCCTCGCCACCGGCGGGCACGGTGAGCCGCGCGGGCGCGAGGGTGAACATGCCCGCGGGCGCGGTGGCGTCCACGGCGAGGTCCAGGACGACGTCCGAGGTGCTGGAGTTGCGGTAGGAGAAGGACTTCGTGACCGGCTGGTCGTCGTCGTGCGGGTAGACGTGCGTGCCCAACGAGACCGACGACGGCACCGTGCCGACCGACTGGGTGATCACGCGGGCCACGTCGACCCGGCCCGCGCCCTGCTCGAACGGCGTGAGCCCCGGCGTCGGCTTCGCGGACGCGGTGAGCGCCGACTTCAGCTGCGGACCGGTCCAGTCGGGGTGCTGCCCGGCCAGGATCGCCGCCGCTCCGGCGACGTGCGGCGTGGCCATCGACGTGCCGGACGCGGACACGTAGCCGGGTTCGACCGGCGTCCCGATCCGGCCGTTGGCGGCCTTGGCGGCGACGATCCCCACGCCCGGCGCGGTGATGTCCGGCTTGATCCCCCCGTCGCCGACCCGCGGTCCGCGGCTGGAGAACGGGGCCGGCGAGTCGTCGCGGTCCACCGCGCCGACGGTCAGCGCGGCGTCCGCGCTGCCCGGCGAACCGATCGTCGTGGCGCCCGGTCCGGAGTTGCCCGCCGCGACGACGAACAGCGTCCCGTACCTGGCGGACAAGGCGTTCACGGCCTCCTCGACCGGGTCCACCGTGTCCGAGTCGGTGGTGCCGAGGCTCATGTTGATCACCCGCGCGCCCTGCTCCGCTGCCCACTGCATGCCGCGCAGCACGTCGGACTCCGACCCGCCGCCCGAGTCGTTGAGCACCTTGCCGTCCAGCAGCCGAGCGCCCGGTGCGACGCCCCGGTACTTGGCGCCCCTGCCCGCGATGGTGGACGCCACGTGGGTGCCGTGGCCGTACCTGTCGACGTTGTCGGCGGCCGTGCTGAAGTTCCGCTCGACGACCTCCTGCCCCACCAGGTCGGGGTGCGTCTGGTCGACCCCGGTGTCCAGCACCGCGACCTGCACGCCCTCGCCGGTCAGCCCCGCGTCCCACGCGGCGGGCGCGCCGATCTGCCGCGTGCTGCGGTCCAGCGACGCCGTCACCTTCCCGTCCAGCCACACCTTCCGCGCACCGCCGGTCAGCAGCCCCTGCCACGCCGACCCGTCCGGGGCCGCCTCGACCGCGCTCGCGCCGATCGCCGCGAGGTCGGCGACCTGGAACGCCCCCGGCGGGTAGCTCACGATCAGCGGCACCGGCCGCCCGCCCGAGCCGTACCCCGCGTCCTCCAACGCCGTGACGTCGAAGATCCGCTCGTCCACCCGTCCCTCGCGGATCGGCCCGAGCGCGTCCTCCGGCACCACGTACCGGTGCCCGGCGCGCTGGTAGGTCGAGAACACCAGCGCCTCCCGCCCCGGCCCCGGTTCCACCGCTCTCACCGCACCCCGCTCGCCGACGACCACGCGGTCCCCGGTGAGCAGCGTGAGCGCCTTGTCCTCCAACGGGTCCGCGCTCGCCACGGCGACCTGCACCGTGGCGAGCGCGACCAATCCGGCAACCGCCAGTCCGCCAACCTTCGTCACTGGATCCACGTGATCCAGAATGGTCTGGACAAGTGGGTGCGGCGAGGGGCATTCAGCGGAACATCACCCCGACGCGAGCCCCGCGGCCGGTCGGATCCTCGACGCCCCGCGCGCCGGGCCGAACGCGGAGAGCACCGCGAGCACGACCACCGCGAGACCGCCCAGCGCCAGCGAACCCCAGTCCGCGCTGGGGAACGTGGACACCCCGGCCGCGACCATCGTCAGCTGCGCGTAGACCAACCCGACCACCCCGCCGCCGAGCACGCCGACCAGCGACAGCAGCACCGCCTCGGCCACGATCCCGTGCTGGAGACCGCCCTTCGTGACGCCGAGGGCCCGGCGCAGCGCCAGTTCCTTGCGCCGTTCCTGCACCGAGATGGTGAGCGTGGTGCCGATGCCGGTGACCGCCACGGCCACGGACAGGCCCAGCAGCACCATCAGCATCACCGTCGCCAGGTCGAGGTAGCGCTGGTTCTGCGCGGCCTCGTCGACGGCGGTCTCGACCGCGACGGTGGGCGCGTTCGCCAGCCCGGCCCGCACGGCGTTCTGGTAGGCCGTGGCGTCGGCGCCCGGCTTAAGCTCCACGACCACGCTGCTCGCCGGTCCGATGCCGGGGTCCCCGACCACGATGCTCGCGTAGCCGACGAAGTCGCCGGGAACGGTGCCCACGACGGTGACCGTGCGCGACCCGCCCGCGAGCCCTTCGAGCACGACCTGCTGCCCGACGGCGGTGTTCCACGACCGCAGGACCCACTCGGACACCAGTGCGGTGCCCTCGCGGAAGTCCGCGACCCCCGTGGCACCGGTCTTCTCGGCGTTCAGCCACTCGGTGAGCTGCTTCGGGTCCGCGCCCACGGCCGTGAAGCGGTCGCCGTTGGCGAGCTTGCCCTCGGCGCGGTGCAGGACGGCCCGACCCGCCACCTCGGGGCGGTCCGTCACCTTCGCGACGTCGCCGGGCAGCGGCCGTTCGCCGACGTCCGACACGACCACGTCCGGCCGGGGGTTGTCCGACAGGGCCGTCTCCAGTTCACGGGCCGTGCCGACGGTGACCGCGAAGAACGTGACCATCGCGGCGGCCAGCACGAGCGGCATCGCGACCGACGCGGACCGCTGCGGCTCCCGGCGGACCTCCGCCGCGGCGAGCTTCCAGTGCGCACCGCCGATCTTCGCCGCGAGCCCGCCGAACACCCGGCTCAGCGCGGGCACGGCGATCGGGCCGAGCGCGCCGAACAGGCCGAAGACGCCGATGATCCCGGAGAACAGCACCAGGAACATCGCGGGGACCGTGCCCTTCGCCGCGATCGCGAGGCCTCCCATGCCCGCGGCCACGAGGACCAGGAAGATCCCGAACACCGTGCGGCGGCGGGCGACCGCCTTGTCCGGCGTGGCGCCCTCGGACGTGCGCAGCGCGGCCAGCGGGGACACCCGCGAGGCGGCCAGCGACGGCCGGAGCGCGGCGAACATGCTGAGGAACCCGGCGACGCACGCGCCGAGCACCACGTACCCGGTCGTGGGCAGCAGCGGCGGGTTCAGCGCGACCGTGCCGAACATCCCCGAGATCCCCGTGGCGTCGAAGACCTTCGACAGGCCCATCGCCACCGGTCCGCCCGCCAGTGCGCCGAGCACACCCGCCACCGCGCCGGTGAACAGCGCCTCCACCAGGTTCGCCACGACGAGCGGTTTGCGGTTCGCGCCGAGGCAGCGCAGCAGCGCGGTCTGGCGCTGGCGCTGGAGGTACACCGCGCGGAACGTGGCCGCGGCGACGAACGACGCCGTCGCCAGCGCGAGGATCGCGAACAGGATCAGGATCGCCGCGAGCGACCCGCTGTCGCCGGTGGAACCTTCCCGGCGGTCCTCGTCGAGCACCTGCGAGACCCGGTACTTCGCCCCGACGGCGGCCGCGACGGCGTCCACGTCACCGCCGACGACTTGGAACTCCCGCACGGACGGCTTCCGGTCCAGCTTGAGCGCGAGGTCCTCGCCGACCACGACGACGGCCTCGTCGGCGAGGCCGCCGCGCTTGGTGATCCCCCGGACCACCACGTCGAGCGGCTTGCCGTCCGCGTCGGCGACCTTCACCGTCGACCCCGGCTTCAGGTCGTACTTCGCCGCGGTCACCTTGTCGATCGCGATCTCGCCGTCGGCGGCGGGCGGGCGTCCTTCCCCGATCGGGACGCGCCGCAGCCCGTCGCGATCCACCTCCACGTCACCGGTCGCGCGCCGGGAACTCGCGCGTCCGCCGTCCAGCAGCAGGTCGACCTGGACCTGCCGGACCGGCACGACCCGCTCCACACCGGGCACGGCCGCGACCCGGTCCGCCGCGGCCTGGTCGAGCTTCGGCTGGGCGTCGAAGTCCAGGTCGGAGTCGTGGACGGCGTCGACCTCCAGGGTCACCGCGGAGGGAACGACCGGGGCGCCCGCCTCCACCGATTCGACGATGGTGTCGCTCAGCACCAGCGAGGCGGTCAGGCAAGCCACCCCGACGACCAGGGCGACACCGGGCAGCAGGGCGCGGCCGGGGCGGTGGCGGAACTCGGCGAGGCCGAGTCCGATCGTTGTGGGCAAAGCTCCTCCTCGTGACGGTGTGCGTCACGACGGTAGGAATCGACCGCGTCGCCGGGCGTCGGCCCGTGGTAGCAATGGTGTGTACGACCACAGGAGGACAAGCGGGTGACATCGGCACAGGAACTGGTCGCGGTCTTCGACGAGGACGGCCGCCCTCAGCCGGGCGTGCCGCGTGGACGGATGCGCGCGGGAGGTCTGTGGCACGCGTGCGCCACGATCCTGGTCCGCTCCATCGACGGCCGGCGGGTGTACGTGCACCAGCGGACCGACACCAAGGACGTCTACCCCGGCCTCCACGACTGCTGGGCGGGCGGCGTGCTGGCCGACGGCGAGGACCCGGACGCGTGCGCGGAACGGGAACTGGCCGAGGAACTGGGTGTCCGCGGCGTGCCGTTGACCCGCTCGTTCGTGGCGAGGTTCGTCGACCCGCCCATCCGGTACACCGCCCACGTCTACGAGACCCGCACCGACGGCCCGTTCACCCACCAGCCGGAGGAAGTGGCCGCGGGCTGGTGGATGGACCTGGACGAGCTGAGCGCGAAGGTCGCCGACACGGACTGGCCCCTGGTGCCGGACGGTCGCGCGCTGTTCCACCAGTGGCTCGCGAGACGGGGGGCCTGACCGTGGGGATGCTGTTCGCGCTGTCCATCCCCGGCCTGGCCTGCCTGCTGTTCCTGCTGGCCGTCGGCGAACGCCTGGTCCGCTGGGTGCGCCGCCGCCGCGGTGAGGCGCCCGTGCTCAGCGGAGCGGCCTTCGACCAGGTGACGCTGCTCTTCTACGCCACCAAGCAGGCCGAGCTGGATCAACGGCGGACCGAGTCCATGCTCCGCGACGAGGAGGCCGAGGCCGCTCCCCCGCGCGGCCCGGTCGACCTGGACGCCGGTGTCGTCAGGCTTGCGCCAACAGCCCCGCGGCGGCGCCCGCCAGCCGGGTGACGACGTCCTGCGCCCTGGCGACGCTGATCGTCTCCAGCCGCAGCGTGATCGCCAGGTCGTCCTTGGCCAGCACCGTCGTGCACGCGCCCCGACCGCCGGCCAGTTCCTCGCACCAGCCCACGGCGTCGTCCACCCCGGACAGCTGCCCCAGCTCGACCTCGGTGCAGGACAACGCCTTGCGGGCCTCCGCCACGACGGTCCCGGCCTTGCCCTTCGGGTAGGCCGCGATCCGCTGCTCCAGCTTGCTGGCACCGCTCTGGCTGCGGGTGGCGATCCGGTACCCGTCCACCAGCCGCCCCGGAGCGCTGACCTGCTTGCCGCACACCGACTCCGCGACCGAGGGCGCGGCGGCGGCCGACTCGCGCACGTCCAGCCCGTCCTCGGTCAGCGCGCCCTGCGGCAGCGCCAGCGCGGCGAACTCGGCCACCGGCCGGGGCTTCGCGCTCGGCGCGGCCGACGAGGACGACGTGGGAGCGGCGGCCTTGGCCGTCGGCGACGCGGACGTCGACGTGGTGGTGGGGGTGGCCGTGTCGTCCTGGGCGAACCCGCGGCGCAGCGGACGCTGCTCCAGCGAGCACGAGGTCAGGACGAGGGTGGTCGCGACCACGACCGCGACGTGCGCGCGACGCAAGGCTGTCCTCCAAGCTCGGTGATCTCCGAGAACCTAGCGGTTTGCGTCGCGCGCGGAACGCGCGGGTCACCTCACGCGTCTCGCCGCACCAGCGCCACCGCCCCCGCCACCAGCGCCACGACCGGGTACCCGAGCAGCACCGCCAGCGCCCAGCCGGGCGTCAGCGGGGCGTTCTCGATCGCCCCGGAGAACTGCGGCGTCAGGTACAGCAGCGTCACCGACACCAGCCGGTTGTTCCACGGCGGCGGCAGGAACACGGCCACCATCGGCACGACGAACATCAGGAAGCACAACGTCGTCAGCGCGCCGGCCGTGGACCGCAGCAGCATCCCGAAACCCAGCCCCACCAACGCCACCACGGCGATCGAGAGCCCGTTGGCCAGCACCGACGGCAGCGCGTCGCCGAAGGTGGCGAACTGCGCCAGCGGCGCGGGCCGGTCCCCGATGATCACCGTTCCGACGCCGTAGGACAGGAACGACACCACCTCGCCGAGCAGCAGGGCGCTCCCGCCTACGACGACGATCTTCGCCACCAGGAGGGTCATCCGCCGCGGCACCGTCACGAGGACCGTCCGGATCATCCCGCCGGTGTACTCGGAGGTGATCGCCAGCGCGCCGATCACCCCGGCCGCGAACTGCGTGAACGGCATGACGAACACGCTCGGGTCGGCCGACGCGAACGCGGCCTGGAGTTCCGGGGGCGACTGGTCGTAGTCCGCCGTCATCAGGTGCGAGACGACCCCGCCGAACGCGAGCGCCAGCACCGCCGTGAGGAGCAGGTAGTAGGTCGACCGCACGGTCCGGACCTTCAACCACTCCGACGCCACCACGTCGATCATCGTGCGACCTCTTCCGTCCGGAACTCCACGCTGTCCTCGGTCAACTCCAGGTACGCGTCCTCCAGCGACGCGCTGCGCGGCGTCAGCTCGTGCACCGCGATCCCGTTCCGCGCGGCCGCGTCGGCGATCTCCGCCGCCTCCAGCCCCTGGACCAGCAGCGCGCCCTCGTCCGGCACGACCACCGCCCCGCCGCGCTCCAACGCCCGTCGCAACCCGGCCGGGTCGGGTGTCCGCACCAGCACGTCCCGCCGGAAGCGCTCGGTCAGCTCCCGCATCGACGTCTCCAGGATCAGCCGCCCGCGCCCGATCACCACGACCCGGTCGGCGGTCACCGCCATCTCGCTCATCAGGTGGCTCGACACCAGCACCGTCCGCCCTTCGGCGGCCAGCCCGCGCATCAGGTCCCGGATCCACCGGATCCCCTCCGGGTCCAGCCCGTTCACCGGCTCGTCGAACAGCAGCACCCCCGGATCCCCCAGCAGCGCCGCGGCGACCCCCAGCCGCTGCTTCATGCCCAGCGACATCGCCGACACCCGCCGTCGAGCCGCCCCCGCCAGCCCGACCTGCTCCAGCACCTCGACGACCCGCTTGTCGCCGATCCCGTTGCTCCGCGCCAGGCACCGCAGGTGGTTCACCGCCGACCGGCCGCCGTGCACCGCGTTGGCGTCCAGCAGCGCCCCGACCTCGAACATCGGCCGCCGGATCGCCGCATACCCGACCCCGTTCACCAGCGCTTCCCCGGACGTGGGCGTGTCCAGCCCCAGGAGCGCCCGCATGGTCGTCGACTTCCCGGCCCCGTTCGGCCCGAGGAACCCCGCCACGTAGCCGGGTTTCACCGAGAAGGACAACCCGTCAACAGCCCGCACAGCGCCGTAGCGCTTGCTCAACTCCCGCACCTCGATCATGGGACGAACGATCGCGAATCGGCGGACGTCCCGGATCGGACCACGGACCGGACCCGACATCGGACCACGGTCCGACGCCGCACCCCGCCCCCGTCGATACGGTCGAGCGGTGACCGCACCTCCTCGCCTGGTCAAGTGGCTGCCGATCGCCTACACGGTCGCCGTGGACGTCGCGGCCGCCATCGCGGCGACCCTCGTCTACCTCACCTTCGTGGAACTCACCCACGCCCCCACGCCGCTCGGCTACCTGATCGCCGTGCTGGTGGGCGCGCCCCTGGCCGTGCGCCGCAGGTGGCCGCTGCTCGTCTACGTGGTGGTGGCGGTCTCCCAGAACACCGCGACCCTCCTCCACATCACGTTGGAGGTGTACACGCCGACCCTGTTCGCCCTGTACCTGGTCGCCGTGGCCCTGCCCAGGCGCCAGTCCACCCTCGCCCTGCTCGGCGGCATGGCCCTGACGGCGGTGTGCGTGACCATCGCCGAGCCGTGGCCGGACGACCTGGGCATCACCACGTTCGTGTGGATGCTGATGGTCACCACCTGGGCACTCGGGTGGACCACCAGGGTCAGGCGGGAGTACGTGGAGAAGCAGGCGGAGGAGGCGGCCGAACGCGCCCTCACCGAGGAGCGCCTGCGCATAGCCAGGGAACTCCACGACATCGTCGCCCACAGCCTCACCATGATCACCGTGAAGGCGGGCATCGCGAACCACGTGGCGGACGACCACCCGGAGGAGGCGAGGGAGGCCCTGAAGGTGATCGAGAGGACCAGCAGGTCCACCCTCACCGAGATGCGCCACCTCCTGGGCGTGCTCCGCTCCTCGGACACCACCCCGGACCTGACCCCCGTGCCAGGCTTGTCCGACCTGCCGACCCTCGTGGACCGGGCCGCGATGGCGGGCGTCCCGGTGACCCTGACCACCACCGGCACCACATCACTGCCGGACGGCGTCGCACTCGCCGTCTACCGCATAGTCCAGGAATCCGTCACCAACGTCGTCAAGCACGCCGCCCCGGCCGAGTGCACGGTGCGGATCACCACCAACGACACCACCGCGACCGTCGAGGTCACCGACAACGGCCCTGGCGAACGAGTCCTCGTGGGCGGCAACGGCCACGGCCTGGCGGGCATGCGCGAACGGGTCGCCATGTACAACGGCACCTTCACCGCCGGCCCCAACCCGCAGGGCACCGGCTTCCGCGTAGCGGCAGAACTGCCGTTCGCATGATCAAAGTCCTCATCGCCGACGACCAGGCCCTGCTCAGGGGCAGCTTCCGCCTCCTGGTCGACTCGGCACCAGACCTCACCACCGTCAGCGAAGCGGCGAACGGCGAAGAAGCGGTAACCAAAACCCGAACCACGACCCCCGACGTCGTCCTCATGGACATCCGCATGCCCGAAATGGACGGCATCGAAGCCACAAAACAAATCGCCCACACCACCAAAGTCCTGATCCTCACCACCTTCGACCTGGACAAGTACGTCTACGCCGCTCTAAGAGCAGGCGCGAGCGGCTTCCTCCTGAAGGACACACCCCCCGCAGAACTGCTCTCGGCAATCAGAACCATCGCATCGGGCGAAGCCCTACTGGCCCCCACGGTCACCAAACGCCTGATCAAGGAATTCACCACCACCCACCACCGCCAACCAACAAAAACCCTGACCGGCATCACCGACCGCGAAAAAGAAGTACTGGCCCTGATCGCCAAGGGCTTGTCAAACCACGAAATAACCCAACACCTACACCTCAGCACAGGCACCGTAAAAACCCACATCGGCCGCCTGCTGCACAAACTCCAGGCCCGAGACCGCGCCCAACTGGTCATCGCAGCCTACGAATCCGGCCTGGTCTAGCCCCCAACCACACAACAAAGCCCACCCAACAAGGCCCACACAAAAACCAGCCCACTCCCATCCACCCGACCCCACCCACCCGGCCACATCCACCCGGCCACATCCCAACTCAACCGGAAGACACCCACACTTTCCCCGTCCCCCCGATCCCCAGCGCCCTCAGCTTCACG
>DATMCA010000500.1:0-6249 GCA_035559015.1 Umezawaea sp.
GAACAGGGCCGCGGCGGCGGTGCCTATTACGTCCAGATCGGCGTCGAGGGCCTGATGGTCGGCGGCGGCTCGTTCGCGATGGCGTCGGACCAGCTCGCGCGGTTCCGCACGGCCGTGGACGACGACCGGCGCGGCCGGGAGCTGGAGAAGATCCTGGCGAAGCTGGAGAAGTCCGGCTGGGAGATCCGCGGCGACCGGCTCAAGACCAAGCCGCGCGGGATCGACCCGGAGCACCCGCGGCTGGAGCTGCTGAAGCACCGGACGGTCTACGCGGCCAAGGTGTGGCCGCCGGACGACACCCTGCACGAGCCCGGCTGCGGCGAGCGGGTCGTCACGTCGTGGCGTCAGCTCAAGGCGTTCAACGAGTGGTGCGTCGACCACGTGGGCGTCAGCGAGAAGCCCTGGCGCTGACCCGCCGCGCGACCAGCGCCGCCACCCCCCAGCCCAGTGCGATGCCGACGACGTCGGTCAGCGCGTCCAGGACGTCGCCGCTGCGGTGCAGTGGCGTGATGACCGCCTGGAGCACCTCGGACAGCGCCGCGTAGCCGACGAGCGCGAGCAGGATCCACCACGGCCGGGCGCGCAGGCCGGTGAAGGCCAGCAGCGCGAACAGCAGGCAGTGGACGACCTTGTCCGTGCCCGGAGGGGAGCTCGGCACACCCGACTCCGGGGTGAACAGGACGATGACGCTGAGCGACATCGCGACCACGAACGGAAGATATTTGCGCACCCGCACCCCTATTGCACCCGTGTTACCCCTGAATATCGTGCCTGTGAGGAACTTACCGACGGGTAGTTCGGGATCGGTCCAGTAAAGGGGACTATCCTCTCCCAACGTGAGTCGACGCGCAAAGATCGTCTGTACCATGGGCCCCGCTACCTCGTCCCCTGAGAAGGTGCGCGAGCTCGTAGCGGCCGGTATGGACGTGGCGAGGATGAACTTCAGCCACGGCAGCCATGCCGACCACAAGCAGGTCTACGACACCGTTCGCGCAGCCGCGAACGAGTCGGGCCGTGCGGTGGGCATCCTGGCGGACCTGCAGGGCCCCAAGATCCGCCTGGGCCGGTTCGCAGCCGGTCCCGTGGAATGGCGCACCGGTGACATCGTGCGCGTGACCGTCGAAGACGTGTCGGGAACGCACGACCGGGTGTCCACCACCTACAAGGAACTCGCCAAGGACGCCAAGGTCGGCGACCGGTTGCTCGTGGACGACGGCAAGGTTGGCCTCGTGGTCACCGACGTCGAGGGCCCGGACGTCGTCTGCGAGGTGACCGAAGGCGGTCCCGTCAGCAACAACAAGGGCTTGTCCCTGCCGGGCATGGACGTCTCCGTGCCCGCCATGTCCGAGAAGGACATCGAAGACCTGGAGTTCGCGCTCTCGCTGGGCGTCGACTTCATCGCGCTGTCCTTCGTCCGCTCGCCCGCCGACATCGACCTGGTCCACCAGGTCATGGACCGCGTGGGCAGCAAGCGCCTCCCGGTGATCGCGAAGATCGAGAAGCCGGAAGCCGTGGACAACCTGGAGGCCATCGTCCTGGCCTTCGACGGCGTCATGGTCGCCCGTGGCGACCTCGGCGTCGAGCTGCCGCTGGAGCACGTGCCGCTGGTGCAGAAGCGGGCGATCCAGATCGCCCGCGAGAACGCCAAGCCGGTCATCGTGGCGACCCAGATGCTCGACTCGATGATCACCAACTCCCGCCCGACCCGCGCCGAGACGTCCGACGTCGCGAACGCGGTGCTGGACGGTGCCGACGCCCTCATGCTCTCCGGTGAGACCAGCGTCGGTCGCTACGCCATCGAGTCCGTGCAGACGATGAGCCGCATCATCGTGGCCGTCGAGACCGAGTCGACCGTCGTGCCGCCGCTGACGCACGTCCCGCGCACCAAGCGCGGCGTGATCTCCTACGCGGCCCGCGACATCGGCGAGCGCCTCAACGCCAAGGCGCTGGTCGCGTTCACCCAGTCCGGCGACACCGTGCGGCGGCTCGCCCGCCTGCACACCCCGTTGCCGCTGCTCGCGTTCACGCCCGAGCAGGAGGTCCGCGCGCAGCTCTCGCTGACGTGGGGCACCGAGACGTTCCTGGTGCCGAAGGTGGAGTCGACGGACGAGATGGTCCGCCAGGTGGACCTCTCGATGCTCGACATCGGCCGGTACCAGGCGGGCGACCTGGTGGTCGTCGTGGCAGGCTCCCCTCCGGGGACCGTAGGCTCCACGAACCTCATCCGGGTGCACCGCCTGGGCGAGGACGACCACGCCTAGGAGTAGACGTTGACAGAGGCTGCCCGTGCCGCGGCCGCGCGATTCGCGGCCCAGGACGCCCCGTTGGACAGCGACGGGGTCCCGCACGGGCAGCCCGTGCTCGACCGGCTCGTGGCGCTGCTCGACCTCGAACGCATCGAGGAGAACATCTTCCGCGGCGTGAGCCCCGCCGAATCCCCGGTCCGGGTGTTCGGCGGGCAGGTCGCGGGGCAAGCGCTCGTGGCGGCGGGCAGGACCGTGCCGCCCGAGCGCCACGTGCACTCGCTGCACTCGTACTTCATCCGCGGCGGCGACCCGACCGTGCCGATCGTCTACGAGGTCGACCGCATCCGCGACGGCCGCTCGTTCACGACCAGGCGCGTCGTCGGCATCCAGCACGGCAAGGCGATCTTCTCGCTGTCCGCCTCGTTCCAGAAGGACGAGACCGGCATGGACCACGCCGAGCCGATGCCGGACGTGCCGGACCCCGAGACGCTGCCGACGTACGCCGAGGCGTCCAAGAGCTACCACGACCAGCTCGGCCACACCCGCCTGCCGCGGCCCATCGACGTCCGGTACGTCACCGAGCCGCCGTGGGAGTCCCGCGAGGACGGCCCCGGCGAGGCCCGCAGCCAGGTGTGGATGCGCGCCGACGGCAAGCTCGTCGACGACGCCCTGCTGCACGTGTGCGTGCTCGCGTACGCCTCGGACATGACGCTGCTGGACTCGATCCTGGTCAAGCACGGCGTCTACTGGGGCACGGACAAGGTCCTCGGCGCGAGCCTCGACCACGCCATGTGGTTCCACCGCCGGTTCCGCGCCGACGAGTGGTTCCTGTACGACTGCGCGTCCCCCAGCGCCTCGGGAGCGCGTGGACTCGCGACCGGCCGGTTCTTCAGCCAGGACGGCAGACTCGTGGCCACCGTGGTCCAGGAAGGGCTGTTGCGGGTCATCTCGTGAGCACCGTCCCGTTCCCCGGTTCGGCCTGGACCGCGTGGCACGACCTCGGTGCCGACCTCACCGCGAGCCCCGGCGTGCACCGCCCGTCGGAGTTCTCCGCCCTGCTCGCCTCGACGTTGAGCGACGTGTGGGGCCGGACCTTCCTGGACGCGGGCAGCGGTGCCGGCCTGATCACCGTCGCCGCGTTGTCGGCCGGTGCTTCGCACGTCGTCGCCCTGGACCGCGACGAGGCCGCGCTGCGCGACACCGCCGCCAACGTCGAACGCCTGCTGGGCGCCTCGGCCCGTGACCGGCTGTCGCTGTGGCAGGCGAACTTCACCCAGCTGGGCGTCCTGGACGCCGACGTGCTGGCCGTCAACCCGCCCCAACGCCCGACGCACCTGCTGGACGGGGTGGAACCCGAGCACCGCCACCTGCACGAGGGCGGCGGCCGTGACGGCCTGGACGGCCTCCGGCTGATCCTCACCCACGCCCGCTGCCACGAGGTCCGCACCACCGCGGCCGACGTCCTACCGCTGGAAGCCCTCCGCCGCACCCCCCGCCGCCTCGCCACGGCGTCACTGCCGATGCACCCGTCCTGGGAGCCCATGGTCCACGCCGAGGAGGCGAAGGTCTCGGTCTGGGCGTTCGACCGGCGGTGACGCGCTAGGGCTCGACCCGGCGCCTGCGTGCCTTCACGCCTGTCGGAGGCGTGAGGGCACGGGTTTCCACCCGTTCGAGGACCACCGAGCTGGTGAGGTTCCGCACCTCCGTGCGGGACGCGACCTTGTCCATCAGGAACGCCCGCAGGTGCGTGCTGTCGGTCACCGCGATGTGCACCAGGAAGTCCGCCTGCCCGCTCACGTGGAAGATCGACCGGGTTTCCGGCTGCGCCATCAGGAACTGGCGGAACGCCGCCACGACGGGCCTGGTGTGCGGGCGGACGTTGACCGACACGACGGCCTCCAGGGACAGGCCGGTGGCGCTCGGGTCGACCACGGCGTGGAAGCCCGTGATGACACCGAGTTCGCGCAGCCGGCGCACGCGTTGCAGGCAGCTCGACGGCGCCAGGCCGACCAGTTCGGCGAGGGCGCGGTTGGGGAGGGTCGCGTCGTTCTGCAACTCCTCCAGGATCCGCCAGTCCACCGAATCCAGTTCGGCTGTTTCTCTCACAACCGAACATCCTATGTATCCGCTGGTTTCCCGCCGAACCGGAAGTCGATGATCTCGACGTGCACCTCACCTCCTTCCTGCTCGCGCTCGCGGTGATCGCGATCGTGCCGGGTCCGGACTTCGTCCTCGTCACCGGCAACGCCGTCCGCGGCGTGCGGCTCGGCGCCCTCACCGCGCTCGGCGTCGTGTGCGGCCTGCTCGTCCACGGCGCCCTCGCGACGCTCGGCGTGTCCGCGCTCGTGGTGGCCGTGCCCGCCGCCCTGCTGGCGATCAAGGCCGTCGGCGCGCTCTACCTCGCCTACCTCGGCTTCATGACGCTGCGCGCGGCCAGGGGCGGCACGCTCACGGCGAGCCCCAAGGCCATGTCGGGCCGGTCGGCGTTCTTCAAGGGCGTGCTGTGCGACCTGCTCAACCCGAAAGTCATGTTGACGTTCCTCAGCCTGATCCCGCAGGCCATGGACCCGTCCGCCCCGCCGTTGCCGCAGGCCGCGCTGCTGTCCGCCGTGACCGTCGGCGTCTTCGCCGCGTTCTGGATCGCCGTGGTGCCGCTGGCCGGGAAGCTGGCCGTGGTGCTGGCCAGGCCGAAGGTCCGGCCGGTCTTCGAACGGCTGTGCGGCGCGACCCTGATCGGGATGGCCGCTACGGTTCTGGCGGTGTAACGGCGCTATGACGCTCGTCCCCTCGCACTACGGCCGGATTTTAGGCAGGCTGTGGCAATGACAACCGAGGCAACGGCACGGATCGCGGTAACCGGACTGGCTGTGATGGGCAGCAACCTGGCCCGCAACCTCGCCCGGCACGGACACCGGGTAGCCGTCCACAACCGGTCCTACAGCAGGACCAAGCTCTTGATCGAACAGCACGGCCACGAGGGTGACTTCGTCGCGGCCGAGACGGCGGAAGAGCTCGTCGCGAGCCTCCAGAAGCCTCGTCAGATCATCATCATGGTCAAGGCCGGCGCGCCCACCGACGCGGTGATCGACGAGCTGACGCCGTTGCTCGACGAGGGCGACATGGTGATCGACGGCGGCAACGCCCACTACGCCGACACGCGCCGCCGTGAGGCCGCCCTGCGCGAGAAGGGCCTGCACTTCGTCGGCGCGGGCATCTCCGGCGGCGAGGAGGGCGCGCTCAACGGCCCCAGCATCATGCCCGGCGGCTCCAAGGAGTCCTACGTCCACCTCGGCCCCGTGCTGGAGAGCATCGCGGCCGTCGTCGACGGCACCCCGTGCTGCGTCCACGTCGGACCGGACGGCGCGGGCCACTTCGTGAAGATGGTCCACAACGGCATCGAGTACGCCGACATGCAGCTCATCGCCGAGGCGTACGACCTGCTGCTGCGCGCGGGCGGCAAGACGCCCGCCGAGATCGCCGACGTGTTCCGCGAGTGGAACGAGGGCGACCTGGAGTCGTACCTCATCGAGATCACCGCCGACGTGCTGTCCCACGTGGACGCCGACAGCGGCAAGGCCCTCGTGGAGGTCATCGCCGACGAGGCCGAGCAGAAGGGCACCGGCCGCTGGACCGTCCAGGAGGCCCTCGAACTGGGCGTCCCGGTGACCGGCATCGCCGAAGCCGTCTTCGCCCGTTCCCTCTCGGGCCGGGTCGACCAGCGCAAGGCCGTCCGCGACGCCTTCGGCGCGTCGGAGGTCGCCAAGACCGTCACCGACGGCCTGGTGGACGACGTCCGCCAGGCGCTGTACGCGTCCAAGGTGGTCGCGTACGCCCAGGGCTTCGACCAGATGCGCGCCGCCAGCAAGGAATACGGCTGGGACCTCGACCTGGGCGCCATGGCCACGATCTGGCGCGGCGGCTGCATCATCCGCGCCCGCTTCCTGAACCGCATCCGCGACGCCTACACCGAGAAGCCGGACACGGTCAACCTGCTGATGGTCCC